>JAIRZR010000201.1 GCA_031267155.1 Prevotellaceae bacterium
ATACAATTTTAAAATATTGTGTATATTTGAATCGTTTTTTTAGTTGATAAATATAATTATATAATTGAAAATGAATACTGAACGTTTGATTTGTGAAAAAGAATTTACTCATGCGAATGGTTTTTTGTCATGTAATTCAATTCTTTTGTTAATTAGACGATACGCTAATCTAAGAGACAGGACTTCTTTTCAATTCGAAAAATGGCTCTGCGGCACGAAAAAATGGTTCTGCGGCATGAAAAAATGGTTCCGCGGCATGTAAAAATGGTTCTGCGGCATGAAAAAATGGTTCCGCGGCACGAAAAAATGGTTCTGCGGCACGAAAAAATGGTTCTGCGGCACGAAAAAATGGTTCTGCGGCATGGAAAAATGGTTCTGCGGCATGAAAAAATGGTTCTGCGGCACGAAAAAATGGCTCTGCGGCACGAAAAAATGGTTCTGCGGCATGGAAAAGTGGTTCTGCGGCATGAAAAAATGGCTCTGCGGCACGAAAAAATGGTTCCGCGGCATGAAAAAATGGTTCTGCGGCACGAAAAAATGGGTCTTCCGAGCGATCGGGGAAGTCTCCCGGACGATCGGGGAAGTCACAAGACTAACAAATTACAGATTATTGTAAATAAATTAATAAAAACATGAATAAAAGTAAACACAAAACAAAACGTCTCTTTCCGACAGTCGGGAGAGACCTGGCTACAGCAAAAATTACCCTTGCGACAGCGCTACTCCTCTTTCTTGTCTCCTGCGGAGGCGGGAAAAAACCGGATTCCAAATTCCCGTTTGGGCGGGTCGAGATACAGGCGCTTTCCGGCAGCGCCTGTGTTGCCCCGTCGTACATTGCAAAGGAACTTGGATTCTTTGAACGCGAGGGAATCGACGTAACGCTGGTCGGCGGCGATTTCGAGTCGAACAAGCTCGGACTGTCAACCGGACAGTTTCCGGTGGCTAACGGCGACTACGGATTTTTCCCGGCGGCATACAACGGGCTGGATATAAAACTTGTTGCCGGCCTGCATCAGGGATGCATACAGGTGCTTGCGCCTCCCGGTTCGGACATCCGGACGGCAGCGGATCTGGCGGGCAAGCGCATCGGGATTGACGAGATTGGCGGTTCGCCGATGGCGGTAACCAGCGTCCTCCTCGCCAACAGCGGCATCGACCCGCAGAAGGGCGTCACATGGATACCCTTCCCGCGCGACATCCTCCCGACCATTGCCGACAAAAGCAAAGAAGTCGATGCGGTTGCGCTCTGGGATCCCTGGGGCCCGCTGGCTGTCAAGCGCGGCTATACTCTGCTGTGCGACATCAGCACGCATCCCCTGTTTGCCGGGAAATACTGCTGTTTCATCTTTGCTTCGGGACAATATGTTAAGGAAAAGCCCGAACTGATAAGGGCAATCCTCCGCGCATACCGGAGAGCAAGCGAATGGATCGCCGCCAATCCCGAAGAAACGGCGAAAATCGTTGTCGAAAAGGATTACGTGGCAAGCAGCGACACGGCGCTTATCACCCAGCTGATAGTCAATTACAGATATCACTCCCGACACGGACATGCGGAGAAAGCGCAGGCGCGGGACGACGCCCTCTACTTTTCGCGTGAACTGAAAAAGACCGGATTCCTGCCGGCGGATCTTGATCCCGAAAAGTTTGTCGAACATTTCTATTTCGACGTTTTCGGAGACGATGACGTCTTTGATGACGGCGATAATGGCGCTCATGCCGTAAGAGATACCGTAAACGTGCATCCGGCAGATACTCCGGATGCGGATAAACAGGCTGCCGGCAAACCGGACAGACCGGACGACAAATCAAGTAAATCAAATAAACCGCTCGGACATGGACAGGAATAAAAAATACTGGAAACCGAAATCGAACTTATGGTTTTTCCTTGCAGTAACGGCTCTTGCGGCGGCTCTGGCAACGGATGTTCTTGTGCCGAACGTGCAGGAGACGGATACGCTGTACTATCAGGCTGTACTTGCCGCGTCCATTGCGGTCTTGCTGATACTGTTCGGCATTCCGGTTTTCTCCTCCGGACTTGGCGGCAGGCTGTATCACTATTCGCAGTTTATTGCAGCGGCAGGCCTGTTTCTGACATTTCTCGACCTGCTAACTACAAAGAGCAATATCCTGAAACTGCCCTTTTTCCCGGGACCTGCCCGCATCGTCGAAGTGCTGTTCACCGAGCGCGGCATGTTGCTTGTGTGTACCGCCCATTCGCTGCGGCTGTTTTTTGCGGGACTTGCGGGCGGCGTCGTTCTCGGCATAGTTACGGGCGTGCTGACGGGCTGGAACCGGCAGTGGAACTACTGGCTGTTTCCGGTGATAAAGGTTGCGGGAGTTATTCCGCCGGTAGCATGGATTCCCCTTGCGCTGGTTGTTTTTCCTTCGAGTTTCTATGCGGGCATTTTTCTGCTGACGGTAGCCTCGTGGTTTACCATCGCCTTCATGGTCTCGACCGGAATCGCCTCAACCCCGAAAGAGTATTTCGAGGCCTCGCGGACGCTGGGAGCGGACGAACGGTATCTGCTGTTTCATGTTGCCATTCCGAACGCCGCGCCGAATATCTTCACGGGCATTGTAACCTCTGCCGGAATGTGTTTCATGATGCTTGTCATCACCGAAATGATTGGCGCCAAAGCCGGACTGGGCTGGTATATCAACTGGGCAAAGGCATGGGCCTCATACGACAAGGTCTATGCTTCGATTGTGATTATGGGCGTAGCCTTCTGCATTATCCTTGCCGTGATAAACGTCTTCCGCAGCTATTTCCTGCGATGGCAGAGAGGAATTGTTCAATGATAATCCTGGGAAAGACCTTAAAGTCTTTAACGACTTTAAAGTCCTTAAAAAAAAATGAAAAGCATGATTGAGATAAAAAACGTGAGCCGCACGTATTCCGATGGCCAGCATACCGAGGCTCTGCGGGATGTTTCGCTTGAGATTCGTCGCGGCGAGTTTCTTTCGCTGACCGGCCCGAGCGGATGCGGCAAAACAAGCCTGCTGCGGCTGATTGCCGGACTTGACTCTCCGCAGGACGGCGAACTGCTGATGGAGGGCAGGGCAATAGACAGTCCCTGTCACGAACGCGGATACGTATTTCAGCAGGCGGCGCTTTTTCCCTGGAAGACGGTGGAGGAAAACATTGCCTTCGGACTGAGGGCGCGCAGGGTTTACAGGGAAAAGAAACGCCTTGTCGGCGAATATCTCAGTCTTGTCGGGCTTGACGGTTTCTCGAAATCGTATCCCCACGAGCTTTCCGGCGGGATGGTTCAGCGTGCGGCAATTGCGCGGGCGCTCATCAATGGCCCGAAAGTCCTGCTGCTCGACGAGCCGCTTGGCGCTCTCGACGCGTTCACCCGCATTGAACTGCAGAATGTTATCCGCGAAATATGGAGGAAAACGGCTACGACTGTAGTGCTCGTTACCCACGACGTGGACGAGGCAATATACCTCAGCGACAGAATCGCCGTAATGACGCCCCGGCCTGGAAGGATCAGCGAAATCCTTACCGTCAACCTGCCCGCCGGCAGAGACCGCGACAGCGAGGATTTTATCGGCCTGAGACGGACAATGCTTAGAAAATTAACAATTAATAATTAACAATTTTGGAATAATATATAAATAATAATAATAATGTATAATAAAATTAATACTAAAGTTTATGAGTGATTCAGTAAAACAGGGTTTTGACACCCTGAAAATCCATGCCGGCTACACTCCGGCAGAACATCAGGGCTCCATACAGGTGCCTATTTATCAGTCAACGGCTTTCGAGATCGGCTCGCCCGAACGGGCTGAGCGGCTCCTGCGTTTCGAGGAGTTCGGACTGCTGTACACCCGCGTGGGCAATCCGACGCAGGCGGCTCTCGAACAGCGCGTGGCGGCTCTCGACGGAGGCGTGGCGGCGGTGTCGCTGGCCTCGGGAATGGCAGCCGTGTCGTATGCCATCCTCAACGCGGGAGAAAACGGACGGGTGATTGCCGCGGGACAGATTTACGGAGGTACCTACGACGCTTACCGCAAGGTCTATCCAAGTCTCGGCGTGCAGATCGATACCGTAGCCGACATTAACGACCTCGACGCTGTCCGCAGACTGATTAAGCCGGATACCCGCGCGATTTTCATCGAATCAGTCAACAATCCCGTGAACGTTATCGCCGACGTCGAGGCTCTCGCAAATCTGGCGCACGAAAACGGACTTCCGCTGATCGTGGACAATACTCTGGCTACGCCGTACCTCTGGAAACCGATTGAATACGGCGCCGACGTCGTTGTTTACTCGGCGACGAAAGCCCTGAGCGGACACGGTTCAATCATCGGAGGGATAATCGTCGAAGCGGGAAACGGATTCAACTGGCTCGCCGGACGCCATCCGCATTTCGCGGAAAAGGTGTTTACTTTCGGCAACCGCAATGTTGTCGAGACATTCCCCGCCTTCCCGTTCGCCGCCCGCGTCCGCACGTACTATCTCGGACTGCTTGGCGCGACGCTCTCCCCGTTCGACGCCTACCTGATTATCCAGGGCATCGAAACCCTGTCCGAGCGTCTCAAAAAACAGAGCGAATCGGCTCAAACGATAGCCGAATATCTCTCGAAACATCCGAAGGTGAGCTGGGTAAGCTACCCGACTCTGCCGGGAAACAGGTACAAAGCCCTTGCGGAAAAATATCTCCCCAAAGGCGCGGGAGGCGTCTTCTCGTTCGGCTACAGGGGCGACGAAAGGGAGATATACCGCTTCCTCAACTCGGTCAAAATGTTCTCCTACCACGCCAATCTCGGTGACGCACGCTCGCTGATAATCAATTCCCCGCACACAACTCACCACGAGCTGACGGAAGAAGAAAAGATAGCAACGGGTATCCCGCCGGAAACAGTACGGCTCTCTATCGGACTGGAGGATGTCAACGACCTGATCGCAGATCTCGAACAGGCGTTCGCCTCAGCTGAAAGTTGAAAGCCGATTCGCAATTTCCGAAAACATCAACGCCCATCGCCTGTAACAGGCGATGGGCGCTGTTTATTATGGATACGGAAATATGCCTGTCGCGTATATGGACATACATTCGTTTTGTTACCTTATCTTTGTGTTGCAGATATTTCATTGGAAGGTACAAAAGGGTAGCGGTATTTCATTTTCGCGCCATAATGCCGGCGGCAGCGCTTACGGCAGGTTTCCTTTGCCTTCCCCATTTTCCGGTTAGAATATTTTTTACTAATTTTGCATCCGTTTTAAATTAAAACATAATAGAATTTGGAAGTAAATGAGTACAGAATACAGGACAACAGAAATCCGCAGCGCACAAAATCCCGAACCGGCAGTTTTAGTCGGCCTTATAAGCGAATACCAGAAACCGGCTCAGGTAAGCGAATACCTCGACGAGCTGGAATTTCTTGCCGAAACGGCGGGCGCGACAGCCGTAAAACGCTTTACGCAGAAGCTGAAACATCCAGATCCGAATACCTTTATCGGCTCGGGAAAAGTCATTGAAATAAAATCCTTTCTGGAAGAATCGGAAATAAATCTCGTTATTTTCGACGACGAACTTTCGCCATCGCAGCTGAGGAATCTGGAAAGGGAACTGAAATGCGCAATCCTCGACAGGACAGCGCTGATCCTCGACATTTTCGCGCAGAGGGCAAAGACCGCCTACGCAAAGACGCAGGTCGAACTTGCACAGTACCAGTATCTGCTGCCACGGCTGACCCGCATGTGGACGCACCTCGAGCGCCAGAGGGGAGGAGCCGGGCTGAACATGAGAGGTCCCGGGGAAACGCAGCTTGAAACCGACCGCAGGATAATACTGACACGAATCGCAAAGCTCAAGGAGCAGCTCCAGAAGATTGACCGCCAGATGGCTTCGCAGAGGGGAAATCGCGGCAGCCTGTCCCGTCTGGCTCTGGTAGGATATACAAACGTCGGAAAATCGACCCTGATGAACCTCCTGAGCAAGTCGGAAGTGTTTGCCGAAAACAGGCTGTTTGCAACCCTCGACACCACCGTAAGGAAGGTTGTGATAGAGAACATTCCGTTTTTACTCTCCGACACAGTTGGGTTCATCAGGAAACTGCCGCATCAGCTTGTCGAATCGTTCAAATCCACCCTCGACGAAGTGCGGGAAGCTGACATCCTGCTGCATATTGTGGACATTTCGCATCCCGGTTTCGAGGAGCAGATTGAAGTCGTCAGGAATACGCTCCGGGAAATTGGCGCCGGCGAAAAACCCGTATATCTTATTTTCAACAAAATCGACGCCTACACCTTTACCGAAAAGGATGAAGACGACCTGAGCCCGGCGACAAGGGAAAACGCCAGCCTGGGCGATTTGAAAAAAAGCTGGCTCGCAAAGGAAAACTCTCCCTGCATTTTCATATCCGCCAAAAACAGGGAAAATATCGCGAAATTACGGAGCGACATTTACCGGATAGTGGCAGAACTGGACGCCGGAAGGTATCCTTTCGGAAATTTTATCTGGTAAAATAACATACTGACCTGTCGCCCTTTAATTGCAGAAGTTAAACAGTGTTAATATTTTTTTTGATAAAAAAGTACATCATTCAATAATTTTTTCACTACATTTGCGGGCATATATTGGATAATAAATTAAGTATTAATAATAGTTTTATTTTAACTGTAATGACAACAAGAAGGAATTTCCTGAAAACAGCGACGCTCGCTTCTGCCGGACTGGCTGCGGGGCTTCGCGCAAATGCTGCCGGCGGCAGCAGTAGCAGCAGTGCAGGTAACAGAGTAAACCTTGCATGCATCGGTATCGGTAACCGGGGAGAACAGATTATAAACGATTTCGACAAGACCGGGCTGGCAAATGTCGTTGCCCTGTGCGACGTCGATCTGGGTGCAAAACATACCCAGAAAATGCTGGCTAAATTTCCCAAAGCCAAACAGTTCAAGGATTTCAGGCAGATGTTCGACAAGATGGGCAACGAGATTGAGGCAGTATGCATCGCCGTTCCCGACCACGCGCATTTTCCCATCAGCATGCTGGCAATATCGCTGGGCAAGCACGTGTATGTGGAAAAACCCATGGCGCGCACCTTCCTCGAAGCCGAACTGATGATGGAAGCGGCACGGAAGCATCCGAAAGTGGTTACCCAGGTCGGAAACCAGGGACACTCCGGCTCAAACTACTTCCAGTTCAAGACATGGTTCGAAGCGGGTATCATAAAGGATGTTACCGTAATCAGTGCGCACATGAACCTCGACAGGAGATGGCACAAGTGGGACACCAACATCTACAAGCTTCCCGACAAGGAACCGATTCCCGAAACCCTTGACTGGGACACATGGATGGGCGTTGTTCCGTATCACGAGTATAACTCGAAATATCACTACGGAGACTGGCGTTCGTGGTACGATTTCGGCATGGGCGCTCTCGGCGACTGGGGCGCGCACATCATGGACACGGCGCACGAATTTCTGCAACTGGGTCTTCCCTACGAAATTCGCCCGACGCTGACGGGACACAACGAATATTTCTTCCCGACTTCGTCCACAATCCTGTTCCGTTTTCCGGCAAGAGGCGAAATGCCGCCTGTCGATTTGACATGGTACGACGGTCTGAACAACCTGCCCCCAATCCCGAAAGGCTACGGAAAATCCGATCTGGCAGAAGGCATTCCCGCATCGGGACAGGGAGAAGTGAAGCCCTCCTCGCTGAATCCGGGAAAAATCATTTACGGCAGGGATCTGACTTTCAAGGGCGGTTCGCACGGTTCGTCCCTCAGTATAATCCCCGAAGAAAAGGCAAAGGACATGAAGCTTCCGGAAGTTCCGGCAAGTCCTTCGAATCACTTCGCCAATTTCCTGCGCGCATGCATGGGCAAGGAAAAAACCCGTTCGCCCTTCGAGATTCACGGAACCCTGAGTCAGGTGTTCTCGCTCGGAGTAATGTCTCAACGGCTGAATGTTCCCCTGTATTTCGACTGCCGGACAAAACAGATAACAAACAATGCGTTTGCCAATGCAATGCTGGCAGGTCTGCCTCCGCGCAAAGGCTGGGAACAGTATTATAAGGTATAGTTATTATGAAAAATATACTGTTAGCTCTCGTTTTCCTGCTGTCGGGATCGCTGGTCGCCCAGGAATGGACTCCCCTGTGCAACGGGAAAAACCTGAAGGGCTGGAAAAAGCTCAACGGCAATGCCGAATTTAAGGTAAAGGACGGCGTCATTACGGGGACTTCCAAAATGAATACTCCCAATACTTTTCTTGTTACAGAGAAAAATTACGGCGATTTTATCCTCGAATTTGACTATAAGGTTGATGAGGGGCTTAACTCGGGCGTTCAGTTCCGCAGTCAGAGTTCTAAGGAATATAACAACGGTAAAGTCTATGGCTATCAGTTCGAAATAGACGGACGATGGTCTGGAGGGGTTTATGACGAGGAGCGGAGGAGAGACTGGCTCTACCTCCTTGACAAGGATCCCGGCGCGGTCAAAAACGGAGAATGGAACAGGGCAAGGATAGAAGCCGTGGGAAGTTCAATCCGTACATGGATCAACGGCGTTGCATGCACCAATCTCTGGGACGACATGACTCCGGAAGGATTTATTGCCCTGCAGGTACACAGCATTGGCAACAACAGCAAGCTTAACGGCAAGACGGTGAGCTGGAAGGATATCCGTATATGCACGACAAATGTTGCGCAATATCAAACTGCTTCAACTGCTCCCGAGATAAATTCCGTAGTGAACACCATATCGCCCACGGAAGCGAAGGACGGCTGGAAACTGCTGTGGGACGGAAAAACGTCCGAGGGATGGCGCGGCGCAAAAATCGACGCTTTCCCAAAAAAGGGCTGGGTGATTGAAAACGGATTGCTGAAGGTGCAGAAAGGCGGCGGAGGCGAATCGACCAACGGAGGTGATATTGTTACTGTTAAGAAGTACAAAAACTTTATCCTGAAGGTGGATTTCAAGATCACTCCGGGCGCCAACAGCGGAGTTAAGTATTTTGTCGATCCCGGTCTGAACAGGGGCGAAGGCTCTGCAATAGGATGCGAATTTCAGATCCTCGACGACGAGAAACATCCCGACGCCAGGAAGGGAGTGAAGGGTAACAGAACTATAGGCTCGCTGTATGATCTGATCCCTGCAACAAAATCCGGGAAATTCAATATAAACAAGTTTCATACTGCAACGGTTATTGTCAAAGATAATCATGTGGAACACCTGCTTGACGGTATAAAGGTCGTGGAATACGAACGCAATAACCAGATGTGGAACGCTTTGGTCGCTTACAGCAAATACAGGGACTGGCCTGATTTCGGTAACGCCACGGAAGGATATATCCTGCTGCAGGATCATGGCGACGAGGTGTGGTTTAAAAATATCAAGATTAAAGAATTGTAGTTATATCTACGGATGTAGTTTTTTTTGTTAGTATTTTTGTGCGAGGCTGTTCGAAAGAACAGCCTTTTTGCGTTTAGGGAAATGCATTTAAACTGTGAAGGTGATTTTATGGCGGCTGTGAAGATGCCCGGACGCAAGTTATGGCCAATGTCGTCAAGTTAAGGACTGAAAGCCCGATAATCAACAGCATAGGGCAAGGTCTGCCTTGCCCTGTGCTATTGATACTGCTCTTTCAGAGCTTCTTATGACTTAACTTGATGACATTGAGCTATGGCTGTCCGGGGTATAAAAACATTGCAAAAGAGTCTAAAACGAATATTGACGATAGTCCCATGCGCGGATATTTCTCACCACCATACCTGCTTGCCATTTTCATACGTAAAAATACGTTCATCGACGCCACGGGTACTGTCGTGTAAAAGAAACAGTGCGCCTACAGGACAGTTTTCGAAAGTAACATGCACATTGTCGGCAATTTTGCGTCCCAGTGAACTCCATCCTTTACCGTCCCAGTATTTCAGTTCATATTCGTCGCCGTATGTTACTATATTGCCGTCGGAATGGGGCATATACAGTATGCGGTCGATATTTACCGATTCGCCGAAATCAAGTCCCACCCACGAACCGGAAGCATCGGGAGACCTGAAAAAAGTCAGTGGATCGCCGTCGAACACATACTCTTTTGCATTAATTTTGTTTTCTGCCGGTGAACCGACAAGTTTTCCCTGTTTGGTAATGTCCTGTCCGTTCCGGAAAAAATTCAGTTCGGCAATGCTGCAGTATCCATTTGGCGCAGAATAGAAACGCCAGTAACGATATTTATTTTTCAGAGTATCCAGCAGTATCTCGCCTGCTTCCGTGCCATATTTCCAAATGGTATGCAACGTAACCGCACCGCTGAAACCGGCGTCGTTTGCGGCCTGAATTTTAGCGCCAGGAATCAGTTTGGCCGGCCATGAAGAAAATCTGAACGCAGGATATTTTCGGGTGAGTTTCAATGTTTGCCGCTGTGACATATCCGGCACAACCGGTTTTACCTCGCCAAGAAGCGTCAGTATAAAGGGTGGAGCAGCAGGGACAAGTTGCTGTTCTTCCGTCATGCACAGAGGTAAATAGGCTACATCTCTGCCCATATTTTTAAACATGGCTTTCCTGCCGTCTGTTTTACCCCAGTGTACCGGTCGCCAGCGGGCATTGTTGAATACGGACAGATATGCATACTGTCCGTGCTGTACATCCAGATTTACTGTAACGTCATCAGTCTGGAAATATTCACCGGTTACATCAGTAATATGTATGTTGTGGAACAGTGCGGGAATGTTTTTTCCCGACAGGTTTAACTCCAGAAGCTCAGGATTGATGGCATAACAGCGTCGAAAAACCTTGGTCATCGGAGCGCCGAGATAGGAATTTTCCAGAAGATCAAGTTCCTGAAACGGGCGATTTTTGCCTGTATTGTCCAGGATTACGTACCATGCATGAGTCGAATCCCTTACATGGTCGCCTGCCATAAAATAGTAATTTTGCCGGAACACATATTCGCTAACAGCTTGATTCGATATAAAAACCTGCCCGTCCCTGACTTCAACCGGCTGCTGTGTTTCATATTCGATAAGTTTCCGGTACAGGTGAATATTCATTGTATCTATAGCCACGAATGGCAACGCAACGTTTAGCATAAAAAACGTTGAAATCCAACTCTAATTTATTCCAGTTCGAATAGGGATAGTTGAATACTGTAACCTCGTTGCGTCTTATTTTGCGGTAACCTTTCAGTCGTTTCATGCTGAAATCTCCGTTTTTCAGGAAATCCCAGCTCTTGAAAATTCGGGGACCGGGTATCATCTTGTTGACAAAGATAAAGTCGCCAGCCTGAAGCGTAGGATGCATAGACCATGTCGGAATAAGAAACGAAGCCAGGAGAAACACTCTCATCGCAACTGCTAATATTATGGCAAGTATCAGGAATAGAAACCAGCCAAGGATATTTTTTAGAATACGCTTGAGTGTCCACTTTTTCTTGTTTGAATCAGGATTTACAGGATTAGAGGATTTACAGAATCGCTGTACAATCCGTTTGCATATAAACAGAATCTTCTTTATTTTATGTAAAAAAATGAGTCTGTCAATTTTTCGGTTGCAGGTATATTTTTAAAGCAGTAGTTTTGCAGCCGGAAATGATACAAAAAATGACTGATTATTTTAAATACGGCACAAAAGAGATTGAGTACTTGAAAAGGGCAGATAAGAGCCTGGCGGCGGTTATTGAGCGGATTGGCATGATAGAACGCCCTGTCATTCCCGACATTTTTTCAGCGCTCGTACATTCTATTGTCGGACAGCAAATATCGACCAAAGCACACCATACCGTTTGGGAGCGAATGAAAAGGGAAACAGGCAAAATATCGCCTGATACCCTTGACTGTCTGAGCCTGGAAACCTTACAGCAATTCGGCATGACATTCAGAAAAGCCGCACATATCAAATCGGCTGCGAGGAAAATCGCTGCGGGAGAGTTTGATATTGACTCGCTTCATTCGCTGCCGGACGAAGAAGTTCGCCTCAAACTTTCCGAACTTGACGGAATCGGCATTTG
>JAIRZR010000239.1 GCA_031267155.1 Prevotellaceae bacterium
GAAACGGCTTACTTTATAAGCGATGTCCGCTCCAATAAAGCCCGATTCTTTGCCCAACATATTCGTAATCACTGGGCGATAGAAAACTCGCTGCACTGGATTAAAGACGTTATTTTGAACGGGGACAAATCGAAAACTACCGGCGGTATGGCTGCCGAAAACATCTCCATCATAAGGAATATTGTCATTAATCTTTTCAGATTAAACGGATATACTTCTCTCAAATATGCTATTGAATTGTGTATGAATGATTTCAAGAAATTGCTGGCTCTAACAGACTTCAAATCAAATAAATAGAAAATAACTTAACAGCCCTGCCCCCGCGGAGGGAAGCCCTGAAACCGTCTGCGGACGGCCAGTTGATTTCGTATATCTGCGCTGGCTCATTCTCGCTTCCGCCTTCCTGATAAATAAGCCTGTATATGTCCGGATATTTTTCCTGAATGTAAAAGGCGTAACGCTCAACAGTACTCACCGTTTGCCCGGTTTTCCGTTCGGGATTGACGCGCAGGCAGGCCGTCATGATGTGCGTCACGCCACCTTCTTTCAGGCGATTGAGTAGCGAATCTGCATAAAATATCCCGAAATTGTTGTTGAGCTGCGCGCTCAACTCCTGCATTTTCGGCAAAGCCAGCGCCGCGATTCCCGTCCGGCCAAGCGTGCTGCTCAGGCTGTCGGAACGGTTCAGTATCCAGAATGCCCGTCCGCCCAGTTCTGCGCGGGCGCGATAGAAATTTCGCAGCACGTCGAACTGCCTGCCGGTCTGATCGGTTATCGGGACGGCTGCATACCGGTCGGGGAAAGCCGACCATTCACGCATAAACGCGGCAGCATCGCCCGTCGGGACGGAAGAGATGCCGTAAAAAGGCTTTCCATTGCCGTAAATGACAGACATCGATGGTTTCCGGCAGGCAATCAGTTCATTGTCTTTCAGGTTTTTGCCTGCCCATTCGCTTGCTTTCAGGTAGTTCTGCCAGTCGGGGGTGAGGCCGCTGTACCGATCGGTCAATTTCCGGGCGTTGGGAATCGCCTTCAGCGTGTCGTTCAATCCCGAAATAAACAGCATCGCGATGAAAACCGGGTAGATAAACTGAAAGCGACGTCCGCCGCCTTTCGACAGCAAGTAATAAAGGCACGCAAGAATGCTCATTAAAATAAATGGATAAGCCGGAATAATCAGCCTCTCCTGATTCCAGAACACTTGCAGTACGACAAATGAAACTGCGAGAAAAGCGCCGGCAACAAGTATGGTTGAAAATAAATACCTGTTTCGCCTGAAAGCAAAGCACAGCCCTCCCGCGGCGCCGGCATACACAAGCAACATGCGGAAGATGCTGTTTTCTCCGGGTTGATAGTTGAATCCCATGATCCGGAACAGTCCGTTTGAAAGATACTGGTCGGAGTTTTGCCAGAAACGAACCAGAAAGCCAATGAGATCCTCCCTGCCTTCCTCCACCCTGTACGGGTTTTTGTTGAGCAGTATGCTCCCCTGTCCCGAAAATTGCAGCTCGCTGTTTCCCCATATCCAGTCCTTCAATAATGAATAAACGGCAAACAGCACCGCGTAGCAGACAAGGAAAAGCGCAAGTTTTCTCCATTGCCTGTAAAACAGGAAATATCCGGCCACGCCGATGGCGATGGAAAAGCCGACAAGGCGCGTCAATGCCACGCTTAGCGCCGAAAGCGCCAGACAGAGCAGCAGTTTGAATTCCCTGCCCCGCCCGGCAGGTACCCGTTCTTCTTTTCTGATAAAACGGAAAAATACAAGGATAAAGAGCGACAGCACAAGCATGAAAAACGCTTCGGCGTAAGTCTGGCTCGCATAATACAGCACATACGAATTGACGGACACAAGCGCCAGGACAGGCAGCAGGATTGAAGCCGGGATATTCCTGTGAAACGCCCTGAACGTAAAAAACATGAATCCAAGCATTGACAGCAGTGAAAACATTTTCAGCGGGAAAAGCGACAGGCCGAAAACGTATGCCACCGGCGACAGCGCTATTTTATACAGCATTGCCTGCGCGCCCGGGAAATGAAAATCCTTCAAAAAGCTGTTTGCATCCAGGATATAGCTGGAATCATCGCCCGTGAGGCTTATCCTGGGATCGTACAGTAGCAGGGAAATAAGCGCCGTCAATGCAAAGATGACCCAAAAATAAGCCTCATTGTTTTTCTGCAGATGCCTGTCCATTTTATCCGTCAAGGAAACCGGAAGCACGGCATGTTTGTTCTTCCTTTTACTAATTGTTGTCTGATGTTTCATGTATGTAAATCTTTGTAATTTATTATTGTTTTTCAGCATATATAATCACGGAGCCTGCAATTTCTTTTAACAACGGAACCTTTTCTACTGCCTGTCCTATTGTTGAAAATATACCGGTTAACGATTGAGGAATTGCCGGATGTAAAAAATCGTAAGGAAATACGCGCACGTTCTTGTAACCTGTTTTTTGTAATAATTTCATCATACTAAATCGAACGATGGCGGTTTCATCAGGAGAATCGCCCATCCATCGTTTAATACACGGTACATTTTTTTGTATGAATATCTGTGGATTGAGCATATTCGGCTCGGCAAAAATAAGCTTACCCGGTTTCCCTTTATTGGCGGCAGGGCGGAGAACCCTGTAAAACTCGGATAACGCTGTCGGCATGTCAAGATGATGCAGTACAGAACTGCCATATATCACGTCGAATGTATTATCTTTAAAAGACAGCGACATGGCATCTTCAACAAGAAATTTTACGCCGGGCATTTTCCCGGCTTGCTCCAACAAGGCAGGAGAAACGTCAATAGCTGTAATACCAGCATGAGTTGCCGAATATACTTTTTCGGTAAATATTCCTGTACCGCAACCTATTTCAAGCACTCTGCTATCTGAGGTAATTTCTCCCAAATCAATGAAATATTGCGCCCGGCGTTCAGCCCTTTGCTGTCCGGCAACGCTACTCCATCCCCAAATTTTCTCCGCATCACGACTGATTTTTTCGCCATGCGCAATTTCATGATTGATTAAATCTTCTTTCATTTTTGTCTTATATGAATTTTATTTTCCGTGCAGCAAAAAACTCATTCTAAACAGCAAAATTCCATGTTTGAAGCGACTGATTTGTGTGCTGCCATATTCACGGTCTTTGTAGCGGATGATGATTTCCGTGATTTTCAAATTCTGCCTGGCAGCGCCGAACAGCAAATCGAAATCGCCGAAAGGATCGAAATCGCCGAAATAAGCGCGGTTAGCTCTGATTGTTTCGTAGTCTCTGCGGAAAAGGACTTTTGTACCGCAAAGCGTATCCTTCAACGGCTGACTTAAGAGAAAGGAAAAGAACCATCCGAAAAACTTGTTGCCGAGCAGATTCAGAAAGCGCATGGCGTTTTTGTCCATCGGGTACACCAGACGGCAGCCGTTGATAAATTCGCCCTTATTGCGGCACAGGGCCTCATAAAATTTAGGCAGTTCCTCCGGAGATACGGTCAGGTCGGCGTCGAGAATCATCAGAATATCGCCCGTTGCCGCGTCGAAAGCTTCGCGGACAGCGTTGCCTTTTCCCTTTCCGGTCTGCCGCATCAGCTTGATATTTTTTTCGGGACAGGCAGCTTTCACGCGCTCCATTTCCTCGTAAGTATTATCGGACGAATGGCCTTCGATGAAAATAAATTCCTGCGACGTTCCAAACACCGGTGTCCGTCTGACGGCATTTTAGATGTTTCCGCGTTCATTCCGGGCGGGCACGATAATGGAAACGCTTGCCTGAATATCTGCTTTCGGCACGAGTCGCGCTACAGTCAGATTTACCAGGCAGAGACGGTTCAATGCCGGCAAATTGCCGATAAATCTGTTGAGAAATACACTCAGGAAAGGAATATTGAGCGGGAAAAGGATTTTTCGCTCGGTCTTAATCACCTGAAAATCTTCCAGCTCCAGTAAATTGACAACGTCTTTATTGGAAAACCAGTTGGCATTGGGTAATTTTTGTTTTAATCCCAGACATTCCAGGATTTTGATCGCCGGCTCCCACAGAAAACTGTATTGGGAGATGACAATCCGTGTCTGCGCATGACACAGGCGACGAACATTACGCATGGCTGCCTGTGCATCCCAGAGGCTTCCAAGCGTATCACTGATGATAATGTAATCAAAAGTTTCCGACAACCTCGTATTTTCAATGTCATCCGTATCAAAATGCAGGCTATTATATTTGAGTTTTGCAATCTCAATCACCTCCGCCACAAAATCAATACCCACGCCATAGGACGGCTTGACTGCATTCAGCAAGTCGCCGGAACTGCAACCGATTTCCAGTACACGCTTGCCTTGAGGGATAATAAACGAACAGTACTTTTCAAGCAGCCGGTGATAGTATCGATTCCGCCTGTTCCAGCGTTCCCGTTGTTGTGCCGTGCGACGATAGAATTCAAGAATATCCTTTTTTACCATTTGAGAAACAAATCTATCTATTTTGTCGGCAAATTTCATTATTTTTTTTCAAACGGCAAAATTAATGAGGCAATTACTCAGACACAGGCAGATTCAATTAGTAAATGCAACTGCTATTCTATTTGATATTGAGCCGTTTTGTCAACTGTTTTTGTTATTATACTCAAAAGTAATTAGTTTGCAAGATAGAGAAAAAAACCAGACCTTTGCGAGATGAAAATTGAATTGACAGGAGAAGAAAAAGAAGCATTGCGCCGATACCAGCGCAATACATC
>JAIRZR010000257.1 GCA_031267155.1 Prevotellaceae bacterium
TTTTGACGCCGTAGGCGTCTGATGTCGATAACCCCGGGCAAGCGAAGCGCAGCCCGGGGTAAGCTATCGCACTCCAGAACTACGAAGTAGTTCAACTCCTTACGGAGTTGTGACGGAGAGGAGCCTTACCCCGACCTGCGCTGAGCTTGTTCGGGGTTATCCATCTTAAACTCCTTCCGGAGTTTTCCCACAATGCACAAAACTGTCCCGTGCACTGTATATTATTATAGCAAAACAACAAACACAAACCTTACAGAACGCCGAAGGCGTGACATTATTGTAATTCATAAAATGGACGCAATTATTTTTCAATAAATAAACATTTTTGTCAGCCTACCCTACGGATGGGGTGTTAAAAATCCGGGTATTGTTTCAGAAAATATTCGTTCAATTTTTTCCGAAGCATGATAGCCCGAAGGGCTTTATTTTCATAACCGCAGGTCGCGACCTGCGGAAAATGCTCGCCTCCCGATCACTGCCTGAAACGCAGGACTTTTAGAGTTAAGAACTAAAAGTTAAGAGTTAAAAGTTAGCTAACGCGCGCCAGCTAACTTTTAGTTTTTAGTTCTTAACTTTTAACTCCGAAAGACCTGCGGTTATGAAAATCCGGCTTTTCAAGCCGTTTCCCGGAATGGGAAACAGTCCCATATCATAATTTATGGGGTGCAAATTTTAAAATTTACCCCTGGATTTTTAACACCCCACCCTGCGGACAATTATATAACTAACGTTATTCAACTTTTAGTTTTTAACTTTTAGTTTTTAACTCTCTTGATATTATAAATGCATCTTTAATGAACAAAAATCTGTATCACAAACACACTGTTCAAATGCAATTCGGTTTATGTAATAAATATGTCGTACCTTTGCGGGCGCAGATAGATTTATGGCGAGATGATAATTAAGCAGAGGTTTGACATATTTTTCGGGTTATGCGATTCTTTCAGCGGCGAAGACAGGGCGCTTATATTAAAGTCCTTCGAGCATGTGAGGAAGGCGAAGGAAGGAATCGTGCGCGAAAATGGCGAGCCTTTCGTTTTTCATGCAATATCGATTGCTGAAATACTGGTAAAAGAGCTTGGATTGACGGCGGCGTCTGTTGTTGCCATGTTTTTGCACGAGTCGAATCCGGAAGGCAGGGACATCCCCAAAAACTTTTCGGACGACATTATAAAGATGGCGACAGACTTGAATAAGATATCGAATATAGATATAAAAGCCACAAGTTTGCAGGCTGAAAAGTTTCGCAAACTGATAGTTTCGCTGTCTGCCGATCCGAGGGTTATACTGATAAAGCTCGCCGACAGGCTTGAGATTATGCGTTCACTGTCCTTTTTTCCCGCCTCGAAGCAGTTGAAAAAGTCAAATGAAACACTCCTGCTGTACGCTCCGCTGGCGCATCAGCTGGGTTTGTACAATATGAAGCAGGAAATGGAAGATACCGCCCTGAAATATATTGAACCCGAAGCATATCGGGAGATTGTCACAAAGCTCCGCACCTCCGACAGCGAGCGTAACAGGCTGATTGCAGACTTCCTGAAACCCATCGAAAGCGAACTGAAGCTCGCAGGAATAAAATACCGGATAAAAAGCCGCACAAAATCAATATATTCCATCTGGAGAAAAATGCGGAAACAGCAGGTGCCCTTCGAAGGCGTTTACGATGTGTTTGCGATAAGAATAATCAGCGATTCGCTGCCCGGAGACGAAAAACCGGACTGCTGGAAAATCTATTCCATCGTAACAAATATCTATACGCCAAACACAAGCCGCCTGCGCGACTGGATATCCTCGCCGCGTCCAACGGGCTACGAATCCCTGCATATAACCGTCGATACGCCGGAGAAAAAAACTGTGGAAGTGCAGATACGCAGCGTCCGGATGGACGAAATAGCCGAGAGCGGAATAGCGGCGCACTGGCGCTACAAGGGAGTGCAGCAGCTGGAAACCATGCAGCTGTGGCTTGACAAGGTCAAAAAGCTACTCAACTCCCCGAGCGAAGACATTGACGCGCAGGCATCCCTGCAGGAGCTGAAGCATGACGAGATCTTTGTGTTCACTCCGGCGGGCGATTTAAGGCAGTTGCCGTCAGGAGCTTCCGTTCTCGATTTTGCTTTCGACATACATACCGGCATAGGGGCAAAATGTGTAGGCGCCCGCATAAACGGCAAAAACTCAACGATAAAGGAGAAGCTGAAAACGGGCGATGTAGTCGAAATAATCACTGCAAAAAATCAGATTCCCAAAGCCGACTGGCTCAATTATGTCGTTACGTCCAAGGCTCGTTCAAGGATAAAACAGCGTATGCGCGAGGAAGAAACGAAACTCGCCGGTCTGGGAAAAGAGATGCTGGGCAGGAGATTGAAAAACTGGAAACTGTCGATAAGCGACGATATTCTGTCGTTCCTGATCAAGTACTATAAATTCAAAGTCATAACCGACCTGTATGTCGCTATCGGAGCCGAAAAGATAGACCTGGCAGAGATCAAGGGCCTTTTGCAGAACAGCGAACAGAAAGCTGTCGAAAATCAGGATATGGCAGACAAAACGCCTGTCAGGCGGAAAAAAAGCGAAAATTCCGATTATCTGGAAATAGATGAGAAACTGAATAATGTGGCTTTTAAACTTGCAAAATGCTGCAACCCGATTTTTGGAGACGAAATATTCGGTTTTGTTACAGTAAAGGAAGGCATAAAAATACACCGCACGGTTTGCCCGAATGCGCTGCGCCTCCTCGACAAATACGGCTACAGGGTGATACAGGCGCGATGGAAACAGACGGAAGAAATGCAGTCGTTCCAGGCAAGCCTCAAAATAACAGGATATGACGAATATGGAATTATGGGACGCATCAACGACGTGATAATGAAAGATACGGGTATTTCGGTGAGATCACTGAACATCTCAAATACAAAAGGTCTTTTCGAGGCGCGCCTGCAGGTTTATCTTCATTATAAAAAGCAGCTGGACATGCTGATGGTGCACCTGCAGCAGATCAGGGGAGTGGAAAAAGTGATACGACTGTCAAATTAAAGAAATAAACATATTAAATATATTGCGATTATGGTAATTTTAGATGGAAAGAAAATCTCGGAGGAGATAAAAAAGGAAATCGCCGGAACGGTGAAATCGATTATTGCGGCGGGAAAGCCCGTTCCGCACCTGGCTGCGATTCTTGTGGGCAGTGACGGGGCAAGCGAAACGTATGTGGGACACAAGGAAAAGGACTGTCATGAAGTGGGCTTCCGCTCGACGGTTTTGCGTTTTCCCGATTCGATTTCGCAGGAGGAGCTTTTGTCGGAGATATTCAGGCTGAACAGCGACGACGACGTTACGGGACTGATAGTCCAGTTGCCTTTGCCCGGGCATATTTCCGAAAAGGAGGTTATAGAAGCGATAAATCCCGACAAGGACGTCGACGGATTTCATCCCGAGAACGTTGGCAGAATGGTCATGGGACTTCCGGCATTCGTTTCGGCTACTCCCGACGGGATAATCGAGCTGATGAGACGCTACGGTATCGAAACGGCGGGTAAAAACTGCGTTATTCTCGGACGGAGCAATATCGTGGGGCGTCCGATGGCGAATTTGCTGTCGCAGAAGGCTTATCCCGGCGACTGCACGGTTACGGTGTGTCACAGCAAAAGTAAAGATATCAGGGGAATATGTGCCGGAGCGGACATTATTGTGGCGGCGCTGGGAGTCCCCGGATTTCTCACTGCCGACATGGTTAAGGAAGGCGCTGTGATTATCGACGTCGGCATAACGCGGGTTAAGGCTGACAACAGGAGCGGCTTCCGCCTGGTCGGCGACGTCAAATTCGACGAAGTTTCGGCAAAAGCCTCGTTTATCACCCCGGTTCCGGGAGGAGTGGGTCCCATGACGAGAGTCGCCCTCCTGAAAAATACGCTGAAAAGTTATGAACTAAGGAATCACAAATGAAAGCGCAGAACATAATCTTTCTACCGGAGGCGGAAGAAAACTTCCGCTTCCGGTACAATGGGGTGTACGACAAAAATCCGCTTTCCGACTGATTTTTGCCTGAGGATGTCCAAAAAGCCTCTTTTGCCCGCAGGGGATTCTGAATTCGTCAGAATGACGGCTGTGAATGTGATGGCTGTGTCCCCGCAATCCCGGCAAACAAAATGACCTTTTTGGACGGCTTCCATCTCGCAAACCTGTTTTGTCCTTCGTACTTATATAAAAGAGTCGATCAACCTTCTCCGAGAAGGCTGTAACCTTCTAAAAGAG
>JAIRZR010000270.1 GCA_031267155.1 Prevotellaceae bacterium
CTCTTTTACTGACAACGTCCTCGCAAAAAGCGACAAAATGTCAGTTGCAAGCGATAATGCCTCCGCAAGTCCAGCCATGGACGGCGCTGAAATGCGTGAAAAGGCGGCAAAGTAAAAAACGACATTTTGGAATACACCCAGCAATACGGGCAATATGCCCGCGCGCAGTTTAAAAATAGTGAAATATTATAAGTCTTTCCCTGGAAATGGGAATAATCTCCGTTTCGATATCTTGATTAATCAAAATAAGTTTTAAATTAATTTTTTTGTATATCTTTGCCGGAAATTAAAGTGATAAAATTAAATACACAAGAGAATGAAGATAAAAGAGGCATGAGGATAAAAAAAGATAAAAATAAGTTGCTTGTACCGGATGAAATTACGATTCCGTATATTGAAGGCGATGGCGCAGGGGTGGAAATTACTCCTGTTACCCGGCGTATAGTTGACAAATCCGTAGCCAAAGCGTACGGGGGAAAGCGTTCGATCGAATGGATAGAAGCGCTGGCTGGAGAAAAAGCGTTCAAATGCACGGGCAATTATTTACCCGACGAAACGATAGACATTTTCCGCGAATATTATATCGGTATAAAAGGACCGCTTACGACCCCCGTCGGCGAAGGAATCCGCTCGCTGAATGTTGCGCTTCGCCAGATTCTGGACTTGTACGTCTGCCTCAGACCCGTTCGCTGGTTTAAGGGAGTGGCTTCGCCCCTCAGGGAGCCTCAAAAAGTCAATATGGTAATTTTCAGGGAAAATACTGAAGACATATATGCCGGAATCGAATGGCAGCAGGGAACGCCCGAAGCCGAAAAATTCCTTCAGTTTCTGAGTTCGGAGATGGGAGTTTCGAAAATCCGCTTTCCCGAAACATCCTCGTTTGGAGGTAAGCCCGTTTCGCGGGAAGGCAGCGAACGGCTGGTCGCTTCGGCGATAGAATATGCGCTGGCCAACAGATTGCCGAGCCTTACCCTTGTCCACAAGGGCAACATTATGAAATTTACCGAAGGCAGTTTTAAACGCTGGGGATATGCTCTGGCAGAACGCGAATTTGGAGACAGGACTTTCACCATGCTTCAATACGAAAAAATCAGGAAGGAAAAGGGAGACGGCGAGGCGTCCAGAGCTTTAAGCGAAGCCCGCTCGGAAGGAAAACTGATAATAAAGGACGTCATTGCCGACGCTTTTCTGCAAAACACCCTCCTGACGCCCGAAAACTATTCCGTTATCGCGACCCTGAACCTCAATGGCGACTACATTTCCGACCAGCTGGCGGCAATGGTTGGCGGAATCGGCATTGCTCCGGGAGCCAACATAAACTATTCCAGCGGGCACGCCATTTTCGAGGCTACGCACGGGACAGCGCCCGACATAGCCGGAAAAAACATTGCAAATCCCTCGTCATTACTGCTTTCGTCGGTGATGATGCTTGAATATATCGGATGGAACGAGGCGGCAAACCTGATAACATCGGCGATGGAACAGGCTTTTGTCAGGGGGGAAGCAACCGGGGATTTAGCCCGTTTCATGCCGGACGGGAAATCGCTTGGAACAGTCCAGTTTGGCGATACGATTATGAATTTGATAGATGTAATGTAAAACTGTTAATTGTTATGAAAAAGGAATATCTTATATACAAATTGTCCGAAACGGTAAAGACCACATGCAAAATTGACAACGATCTGTTTGTAAAATATAATGTAAAGCGCGGCCTGCGGAATGAAGACAGGTCGGGGGTTCTGGTCGGACTTACGCAGATAGGCAATGTCGTCGGATATGAACGCATGCCCGAAGGCGGACTGAAGGCGATTCCCGGAAAGCTGTATTACCGCGGATATGATGTGGACAACATTGTACGCGCCCTGATTGAAGAGAAGCGTTTCGGTTTTGAGGAAATTGCATACCTGATGCTGTCCGGAGAACTTCCCGACAGGGACAACCTGCAGAACTTCAAGCGGCTGCTGAATGACAACATGCCGCTGGAACAGAAGACAAAAATGAATATCATTGACCTGGAAGGTCAGAACATCATGAATATTCTGGCGCGCAGTGTTCTGGAAATGTACAATTTCGATTCCAATCCCGACGATACTTCGCCCGACAACCTTATGCGACAGTCAATCGAGCTGATTTCCAGACTCCCCGCCATTATCGCGTATGCGTATAATATCTACCGTCACAGTTCGTCGAGACGTTCGCTTAATATCCGCCATCCCAAAGCAAACCTGTCGATTGCCGAAAATTTCCTGTACATGCTGAAAGGAACATATACCGAACTGGAAGCCCGCACTCTGGATCTTATGCTCGTCCTGCAGGCGGAACACGGAGGAGGAAACAATTCGACCTTCACAGTGCGCGTAACAAGTTCGACCGGCACGGATACCTATTCGGCTATTGCCGCCGGAATAGGCTCGCTGAAAGGACCTTTGCACGGAGGCGCGAATATCCAGATGGCAAACATGTTTCTCCATCTGAAAGAAAATATCGCCGAATGGACGAATGTGGACGAAATCGACGTGTATTTCACGCGGATGCTGAACAGGGAGGTTTACGACAAGTCGGGACTGATTTACGGCATCGGTCATGCGGTATATACGATATCCGACCCGCGCGTCGTTTTGCTGAAGGAGCTTGGACGCACTCTTGCACGGGAGAAAAAGTTCGAGAAAGAGTTCGCGTTCCTCGAGCTTCTGGAGGAGAGGGCTGTCTTCTGTTTCAAGAAATTCAAGGGGCTTTCGACGCAGGTATCCTCCAATGTCGATTTTTATTCCGGATTTGTGTACGAGATGATCGGCTTGAAACAGATCATTTATACTCCGCTGTTTGCCATGGCGCGCATTGTGGGATGGACGGCTCACCGTATCGAGGAATTGAATTTCAAGAGCAAGCGCATTATCCGTCCCGCGTATAAGAATATTCTTGACGAACAGAAATATATACCTATAACAGAACGATGAATAATATTGAGTAAACATATAAACGATGAAGCAAAATATGCAACAGAAGTTTCTTCAGAAAATTTCGCCTCTGCAGATTCAAACAATCAAATTACTTGAACTGCCGCTGATTCAGCTGGAACAGAGAATAAAGAAGGAACTGGAAGAAAATCCTATACTGGAGGAGGAAGAAACAAATTTGGACGAACAGCCTGTCGATACTGTCGACAGCAACGAAGAAGAATTTTCGCTGGAAGATTATATTGAAGATGAAACTCCGGCATATAAGACTTCGGTAAACAACAGTTCGGGAGAAGAACCGCGGGAATATTCAACGATAAGCAATTCGGAGAGTTTGCAGCAATCGCTGAAAGAACAGCTCGCTTTTCAGTATCTTGACAGCAACAAGCACGTTTTGGGAACTTTCATAATCGGAAGCATTGACAATGACGGGTATCTGAGGCGAAACCTTGCGTCGATTACCGACGATATTGCCTTCAAAATCGGGGTGGAATCCACCGTGCAGGAGCTGGAGGAAATACTGGGAATAATCCAAACCTTTGATCCTCCGGGAGTCGGGGCAAGAACTTTGAAGGAATGTCTGCTTATACAGCTGAAGGGCAAGGAACAGACGGAAGAAATAAAAACGGCTGAGATTATCCTTAACGAATATTTTGACGAGTTCTCGAAAAAACACTATTCCAAAATAATGCTGAAACTCAATGTCAGCGAAGATCTCTTAAAG
Organism: Prevotellaceae bacterium; assembly: GCA_031267155.1. GTDB lineage: Bacteria > Bacteroidota > Bacteroidia > Bacteroidales > UBA932 > JAIRLF01. The sequence continues at coordinate 3,682 of JAIRZR010000270.1, forward strand.
AAATCTGTCAGGGAAATACTGAAACTGAATCCGAAGCCCGGAACGGGAGATGAAAGTATTTTTATCGAGCAGGCTCAACAGGTTATCCCCGATTTTATTCTCGAATACAAAAACGGCAAACCCGAACTCGCTCTCAATTCGTACAATATCCCCGAACTTCGACTCAACAGGGATTATTCGGCTTTAATCGACAACTATTCGTCCAAACGCAAACTCTCGCAGGAAGACAGGAATACAATAAATTTCGTGAAACAGAAAATTGATTCCGCAAGATGGTTTATCGATTCCATAAAACAGCGCCAGCACACTCTGCTCAGTACTATGGACGCGATTATGGAATTTCAGACGGAATATTTCAAAACGGGAAACGAAAACGATCTCCGTCCCATGATTTTGAAGGATATAGCGGAAACAACCGGCCTGGACATTTCTACAGTCTCGCGCGTTGTGAACAGTAAGTATGTGCAGTGCGACTGGGGGCTTTTTTCCCTGAAATTTTTCTTTTCGGAAGGCATTCTCTCCGATACGGGAGAGGTATCGACAAGGGAAGTGAAAAATATAATCATGGAATGTATTGAAAAGGAAGATAAACAAAAACCTCTTAAAGACGACGAAATAAAGGAAATACTGAAAAGCAGAGGCTTCCCGATTGCCCGCCGGACTATTGCAAAATATAGGGAAAAAATGAATATCCCCGTGGCAAGACTGAGACGGGGAATATGACTTTTAGAGTTAAGAACTAAAAACTAAAAACTAAGAGTTAGCTGACGCGCGCCAGCCAACTTTTAGTTTTTAGTTCTTAACTCTATTCGCCTGCCCCCAATCGCTTCGCTTCATGGGGCTATTCACATTCAACCCTTCGGGTTTGGAATACAGCATTTACCGCTTGCCGATGAACAATGGAAAATTGCGACAATACAATTTGCGAGAGGTCAGGAGTTTTGAATTTGCACTGCGGATATTATTGACAAGGGGGTATATCTGTATGCAAGCTCATAATGGGAATTAGTCCGTGCGTGATATAATCCAATTGACGACAATCAATACCTGTCTAAAACGAAACCTCCAGCTTTAGCGATTTTTGTCTTTTAATAAGACTATTACCTCGTTAATTACATTTTCCAAAATCCGTTCATAATTCGACTGCGGCAAAAACTGGATTCTCATAGCCGCGTCCTTACTGTCAAGTACCTTAAACTTGGCTCCGACAGTTTGAAGCATTTCAACCGTTTTGTCTTTTACGAGCTTCTTTTTGTTTGCAATTCTGATTTCATTTCCGGCGGTATCTTTCGGCGAAACTGTCTCAAAATTTGCAAGCGTTCCGTACGAAATACGGATTTCCAGAATCCCCTGCCTTAATTCATGCAGTGGAATAAATGAAGTTTGCGGTTTTGCAAAAAACAGACATTCTTCGGCATTTTCCTTTTCACTTTTAACAGTATTTCCGGCAAAAACAGTCTCATATTTCTGACGGATTTTTGTTATTGCCCTGTCGGCGGCTTTCGTAAAATCGGACTTGCGAAACATGCCTTCAACAATGTAAAAAATTCCAAGACTTACCAGAAGTGATGACAAATCTTTTAAAACTGTCAAAAGACTGTCGCTTGAAAAACCCGCTTTCAAATTGACAGCCAGAATCGCTAGAATATTGCGTACACCAATACCTCTTCTTTTCTTGTATGCATTATTTATCCTCCCAAAGTTTATTGCAAATAATATTGTTCATTTTAGATATAATTGCGCCTGCAAATGAAAGCTGTCCGTAATCCGGATTGCTGTTCCCGGTCAAACCCTGTTCCTTGACGCAGTCTGACAGAACCGCACGCAATTCTGTAATACTGTCGCTGTCAATCAGCCTGCGACTGTGAAAATATGCTTTCAGACGGGCTGTTTTTTCTGTAATGTTTTCAGAACTGTAATATTTGTCGATATTAAATGACTGTGAAAAATCGAAAATCTCTTTCCAGTTACGGGTAGAAGGCAGGTCCGAGATACATATATTTTCAATAAAGGGCTTTGTAATTTCAACTGCCCTGTCCAGTACAATCTTTTTGTTCAACAGGCCGTAATTACAGTAACGGTTATATATGTCCCCATACAGGGATTTCGTTTCCGGGAAATTTTCGGAAGCCCTTATCGCCGATTGAACAATCTGGCTGATTGAAACAGGGATGCAGGAATTTTCCAGTTTTATCAAATCCGGAAACTTTGTTAG
>JAIRZR010000345.1 GCA_031267155.1 Prevotellaceae bacterium
GCTTTCCGTCCAGAAAGTTATCAAAATAAAAACAGCCGTATTCATGTTTGGGATTTTTCAATTTCAAAGCATTAAACATTTTCATGTAATCCCTTATATTGAAAGTAGCCGGGTCTAATACATCGTCAAACATATTCCGACCCTGCCTGATTTTGACGGAGTCCTGATATGTCTGCACTTTTTCGATAAATACAGTTTCGCTTATCTGCGCTTTGGCAATAAATGCAGGTAAAAACAACATGATAAATAAAATATTCCATTTCACGGATATATCCTTTTGATTTGCGATGTTCATATCTTTAATATGTATATAACTCAGTAAATTTAGATTCATCACACAGTTATTATTCTGTTGTCACAATTTGATTTTAATATTTAGAATGGATAATAAAATATAGCATTTTTAATAAAGCGGTTTACTCTTCTTCTACGAACATCGGGTCCCATGCCGGAAGACGAACCGGACTTTGTTTCAGGATTTCCCGTACTTTATCGGTTATATATTTTTTCTCGACGACGAGTCGAAACATATATTCGTCGAACCATTTGTCGGTCATTATCAGGTGTCCGCTGTTGGCACCCGGGCCCCAGCTGTTTTCTACCATCCATTTTACGGGCTTCCTGTTTTTGTCCAGGTCGACAGCCATCAGTGTCATGGCATGTGACGAACCGCTGGCGAATGTGCGTATGCGCTGCTCTTTATTCATTCCGAATGTTGTTCCCATCAAGGATTCGTAGTCAAAGTTATTTATATCCAACAGTCCGCGTTCGCGGTCAAGGAATTTGCCGACGTCACATGAAAAATACATCATTGTGCTGTCTTTTATCGACTGTATGGCTATTTCCTTAATGTCTTCAACCGGGAGGTTTACGTATGTCCAGTTTTTCCCGTCGTACGTGTGACGGTCGAAATCAATTTCATACAGTTTGTAATATTCGCGGCCCGGATCGTTCATGAGCATTACGTAGCCGTTTTTGAGATCCGCGCCGATAAACTCCCGGTAGAACGACAGGGGGGTATATTCTTTTGTGGAGGCAGGATTGCCTTTGGCGTCGGCAAGCGTCCATGTAAATGTAGCCGGCGGTTCTCCGAGCATAAGAACCAGCATCCGATAGATCACACCCAGCATTTCTGTTTTTTGCTTTTGCAGATCAGCGGCAGTAGCCCCGCCGACGGAGGCGTCCCTTATGTTCAATCCGAATTCTTTCAGTTTTAGCTGGAGCAGGTTGGCCATTTGGCGTGTGTTTTCGCTGCCGAACGTTTCGATCATAATATTCGCAGGAACAGCGCCGTATTTGGTGAGTATATCTGCGACGCCGGTAAACTGTCCGCCGTCGCTTAACGGGTTTTTAAATAACCATTCGACCATTTTGTCGTCCATTGGCTTTTCACGGGTATCAATAATACCCTGGAGGAACAGGTTTGACTTTTCCAACTGATCCCAGAAAAAAGGATAACTGTGCGAAAACTGAAAATCTTTCAGGTTATAATCGGCTATAATTCTTGAACGGAAGACGTTTAGACCCGTAAACAGCCAGCAGCGCCCGGAAGATTTCTGATTCGTAATGCCTTTACTGTTTACTTTGTGCGAGAAATACGTGTCGAAATTGTTTTTGTTCCGGTAATTAATTGCCAGTTTGTTTATTTCGTTGTGTGTTACGGCATTTTGAATCGCCCTGTCGGTAGCGGTAGCTTTATACGACAGCTTTATTTCCTGCAGCATTTCGGGCGAGATACCGCCTTTTTTGTCTTGTCCGGACATCGTGGTAAAAATCATAAATAATCCGGCGCATAACCAAATGTTCTTTCTCATAAGTATTTGTTTTCTTGAGTATTTTTCTGCAAAAATAACGTAATCCGGGAAGAATGCAAAATAAAAAATGCCGCGAAATGGAAATTACGCTGTACAGTCTGTTTTATAAATAAAATTTTCCGTATTTTTGGCGTGAAAAAACGGCTGTCGGAACTTCGGTCGATAACGTGAAATTTCGCATTGCCGCATTTGCTTCGTGAATTAAAGAAATTATTAAAATCATTATTTATTTATTATGTATAGAGAATATCGGGCGGATAGTAAAAGGTATGATAGCGGTATGAAATATCGCCGTGCGGGAAAAAGTGGTATCTTATTACCGGAGATCTCCTTAGGTTTGTGGCATAATTTCGGTGGGGACGACGTTTTCTCCAACAGTAAAAAAATACTTCATACGGCATTTGACCGGGGGATTACCCATTTTGACCTGGCAAATAATTACGGTCCGCCGTACGGTTCGGCCGAAGAAACGTTCGGCAAGGTTATGAAAGATTCGTTTATGCCTTATCGCGACGAACTGTTTATTTCTACAAAGGCCGGCCATGATATGTGGCCCGGACCTTATGGAGAATGGGGTTCACGAAAGAATCTGATGAGCAGCCTTCATGCAAGTTTGAAGAGGATGAATCTGGATTATGTGGACATCTTTTACTCACATCGCTATGACCCGTCAACTCCGCTGGAAGAAACTCTGCAGACATTAGCGGATGTAGTGAAACAGGGAAAAGCGCTGTATGCCGGTATTTCTAAATACCCGCAGGATGCAGCCCGGTTTGCTTACGATTATTTACGGAAAAGAGATGTCCCTTGTCTTTTATATCAGGGAAAATATAATCTTTTTTCGCGCGAACCGGAGCATGAGGGGATATTGCGGCAGGCAAAAGAAAACGGGGCGGGGTTTATTGCTTTTTCCCCATTGGCACAGGGTCTGTTAACTGATAGATATTCGGACGACAGAGTGTCTGAAACATCAAGAATGGCAAAAGGGAAATTTCTGAAAAAAGAACATCTGACAAAAACGATATTGACGAAAATAAGGAAACTTACGGAGATAGCCTATGGCCGTAATCAATCGCTGGCCGAAATGTCTCTTGCGTGGTTGTTAAAAGATGACAGCGTATGTTCCGTAATTGTCGGGGCAAGTTCGGTTGAACAATTAGATAAAAATCTCCGGGCGCTGGAAAATACACTCTTTTCCGAAAAAGAACGTATTGTTATTGATGATATTTTAAACGAATAGCTCCCGGTGGGAATGTCCGGAAGCGGAACACGTTTGGAATAAAGGATTGAGAAAAATGATATACACCTATGAAAAAGAAAT
>JAIRZR010000372.1 GCA_031267155.1 Prevotellaceae bacterium
ACTCATAATATTACTGTTAATTATTTAATTTTCAGCTGCAAAGACAGTAAAATTATTTGATATTTACCCCATTTTTTTACTCTTTTTTTTATTTTGCTTATCCCGAACTCAGGTTATTAGTCTTATTGACTTTTGAGTTAGCCGGAATGACTTTCCGAATCTGCGAAACTACCTTTCCCGCATGAGATATGCGACAGGGCGAACCGGACGTAAGTCCTGCCGGTTTCGAGCCTGTCAGAATGGCTTTTCCGGTCTTTAAAACCGGTTTTAGATTCGGATATATGCCTGTTTTTTTCATTAATGCAATTCGTTATTAAAATACGGCGCAAAATTAGTGATGTATTTTCAATAAATTGATATTTAGTCCAATGCTAACTTATGCCAACCCCTGCCATGTACCTGAAAATCGGGAAAACAAACCGTTATTACGCATTTTCCATATTGAATTTTGGTCTGCCGGCATGAAAAAACACTGTGGAAATTGACAAAATGGCACAGTAATTTTAAAAGATGAATATGAAACAGCATAAACATCAGATTATAGAACTGTACAAGTAAATATTCCCCGATGCGGCGGTCATTATTCACTGAATATGTTACCGGGCACAAAAACGCCAGGCCATATCAATAAAATTAACTGAATGCCTGTTTTCAAAAACAAATAAATAAGGAAATGTATGACTGCATGGAAATAAGAATAATCGAATGCGAAAAATGACGGACAAATCTGCAACAGTATAATACGGATTGTAAAAACTGTGTAATCCAATAAATAACCTACATACGGAAAGATTACTGCAATAGCACGGCGCGGTCTGGAGACTGCGCCGTGCTAAAAGTAAAGCTCCTATTTTGCAAGCCTCAAACAACTGTCCGGTTTTATGCCCTGTTTGTAAATGTTGCAAGGTTGCTTTTAACCCGACGTAGCGAATACGCTACGCCGAGCAATTAGTATACGCATATTGCACGAATAGATTTTACTCTTGTTTTTAAGTCATTTTCATATCCCAACAAACAACGCGCATTGTGCATGGCAACGTTTCGCTTATTCTTCCTTTTTTTGCCCGTGAACGGTCTGGAAAACGCTCTCCCAATTCCTCTGCAATCAATATGGCGTTGGGAACTTTCCGTTTTACGCCCTCTTTGCTTGAACCATAGTAAGTAAGTCCTGCCACGTAAGCCTCGCTGCCGGCGAGCGTCATTGAGTCCTGCAGTTTAGGTACGAAACGAACACTTACAATGACGCTTTTCGTAAGCAGCACATTAAGAGGCTTTTCTGGATTGCTTCACTTCGTTCGCAATGACGGACAACAATGGCTTGCTTCGATTTATGATGACGCCTTTCGTTATGTCCTGATTAAGCGTCATTTCGCTTTTAGTTTAGATACGAAACGGGTATTCGCAATGACGATGCGAGTGACTTTTTGGACACCCTCGTGCGCCCTGCTCTTAGCATGACGCGGCAAAGACTGCGCCGAGCGGAGAGACAAAATTTTAAGTTACTCATTTATACATCTCCGGGGTGACGGTATATTCGTAAAAAACTTCGCCGTTCATGTCATTAAATGAGTAAATGAACGTCACTTTACTGTTACGGGCGGGTTTTAACTGAGGATTAGTTTTTGTATTTTCCAGCAAGTTCGGCTCAATATATTTTTTTATTGTATCTAAATTTGCCTCTTCTTTAACAATTCCAATTGCAGTAGTGTGTTGCATAAAGGTTTTGCTCCCGGGCATTGAAAAACTGTCAACTCTTGTAAATTCATCAAGCATTATTGGGCATAATTTATTCCCGTTCTGCACTTCTTTAAGCAGATCCCTGTCTGATAAATGATTATTTTGCATAACCAGCGTCGAAACAAGCATTGCGGAACATGCGCCAATTACTGCGCCAATAGATGCATTTCTTCTTTTCTTTTTTTCTTCCGGAGAGAGTTGTTTTTTCTTCATAACTGTTTGAGTTTTTTTCTCTCTTGAATTATTTCCATCCATAATCGATTCATTTTCTTTCTCAATTAGACAGGCGTCTTCCTGTAATTCGGCTCCACAGGAGCATTGCTTTATTCCTATATCCTCTGGAATATACTGTCCACACTGTTTACATCTCATTTTATTTTCATTTTATGTCCTTTCGGACGGTTTATCTTTTAATTTCAAATTTCATTGTGTTTGCCGTGCTATCAACCGAAGTAGTCCTGCCCGGCGCAGTCTCCGGATTGCGCATGCTGCTGTGCCGTCCGCTGTTGCGGGAACATCGCCCGCATGTGTCTTTTGTCCATATTCCGTATCATCTTCTTAAAATTTTTACGGGGCAAAGGTAAGCAAAATAATCAGCCGCCTGATAGCCCGAACGCTATCTTGTACATGGATAAAAACGATTACAGAAAACTGAAAGTGGACGGCTTTCTGTTTTTTCAACTGAATCTGCTTTCTCCGACAGGATATTACGGCAGGCAGGTTCGGGAAAATACGGAATATCTTCTCAATAATGACTTCTACACTTTTATGGAAACCGATATACACAGTCTGGAATCCCACAGACAGGCTTTCAATATCAAATCGCTTACCGCCAAACTGACCGACAGAATAAATGTTCTGATTGAAAATAACCGGCAAGTCTTTTTCAATTGAAATTTTCGTGATGTCTTGCCAAAGTCACACAAAAACTTTGTGCAAATCTGCGACTTTGCGGTAAACAGGAATCTCCAAAATTCCGAACTGCCATCAAATAAATCTCCTGATTAATATCAGGAGTCCAAAATTACTTCTCTTAGCGCCTCAAAATAATATTTTGCAGTTTGAACCTGGCAAGGACATCACTGTCAATGTCTTCAATCCGAGATTTATGGCGGACACGGGACCGGGTGGAAATGCAAAAGTGCAGGCGAAAGAATCGTAAAATGCACCGCACTAAAAAAGGCTTCCCGAAACATCAGAAAGCCTTTTAAAAACTATTTTAAAATACCGTATTATCCGTTTACCTTTTTCATGTGGGCAACGAGTTCCAGCACTTTGTTGGAATATCCCCATTCGTTATCATACCATGAAACAACTTTAACGAATTTGTCCGTCAAGGCGATACCTGCCTTTGCGTCGAAAATTGAAGTACGGGAATCGCCGATGAAATCCGAAGAAACGACGTCATCCTCGGTGTATCCCAGAATACCTTTCAATTCGTTTTCGGATGCAGATTTCATAGCCGCCTTAATTTCGTCGTAAGTAGCCGGGGTGGCGAGATTTACCGTAAGGTCAACAACAGAAACATCCAGAGTGGGAACACGCAGAGACATGCCTGTCAGTTTGCCGTTCAGGGCAGGGAGCACCTTGCCCACAGCTTTTGCCGCGCCTGTCGATGAAGGGATAATATTTCCGGCAGCAGCGCGTCCGCCTCTCCAGTCCTTAGCCGAAGGGCCGTCCACAGTTTTTTGTGTAGCAGTCGTAGCGTGAACAGTAGTCATCAAACCGTCGACAATGCCGAACTTGTCATGCAGAACCTTAGCCAGGGGAGCCAGACAGTTTGTTGTGCATGATGCATTGGAAACAAACTGAACGCCTTTTTGGTAGGAGTCAAAGTTTACGCCGCAGACGAACATGGGAGTATCGTCTTTTGAAGGAGCCGACATCACAACATATTTAGCGCCTGCGTCAATATGACCCTGAGCCTTGTCCTTCGAAAGGAACAAACCCGTGGATTCAACAACATATTCAGCGCCAATCTCGCCCCATTTCAAATCTGCGGGATTTTTTTCGGCGGTTACACGGATAGTGTTACCGTTTACCACCAGATTGCCGTCTTTAATTTCGACGGTTCCGTCAAACTGTCCGTGAACAGTGTCGTATTTCAACATGTATGCCATGTAGTCGACACTAATCAAATCATTAATCCCTACAATCTGAATATCAGATCTTTTCTGTGCTGCGCGAAAAACCAGACGACCGATGCGTCCAAAACCATTAATTCCAATTTTTACTTTACTCATTGTACTTTATCATTTAAAATTTGTATTCAAAAAATCCGTGCAAAGGTAAGAAAAATTTGAATATCAAAAAAATGTTATACCTTTGACCAAAATATTATAACTGATGAAGGCATTATTAACGGTCGTTTTTTCTATTTACGCTCTTATCCTTTCAGGGCAGGATACAACTTTAAATCAGGGTACTAACTCTTCGGAGGAGAAACTGCTGCGGCAATTGAAAATTTTCCCGCAGGAAAAAATACATATTCATACGGACAAGTCAACTTATGTTGCGGGTGAGAAAATATGGTACAGAGCATACATTGTTGATGCAATATTGAACAGACCATCGTATGCAAGCAGGTATGTGTATGTCGAACTGATAAGTCCTTCAGGAGAGCTGGTCAGTCTGGACAAAATCCGCCCGGCTGACAGCATGTTTCACAACAGCATAAATTTAGCGGAAGATCTGGCGGAAGGAATGTACATGATACGCTCGTACACGAATTTCATGCGCAGCAGACCCGATTATTTTTTCGAGAAAAAGATATATGTTGCCGATCCCCAGTCTGCATCCATCCAGATAATTCCAAAGTTTGATATCGAAGACAAAAAAGGTTCGCTGAAAATCGAATTTCGCCGGTACGGAACTCAGGAAGTGGATGTGGAGAATCTGAAAATACGCGTCGATACCGGGAAAATCAGGAAAGTTGATATTGATAAAAAACTTGCTGTGAAAACTTCGGAAAATTTTTCATTCCGGACAATTCCGGACGGGCAGCAGACTGTTTATTTTGAATTTGACAGTAATGGAAGACGGTTTAAAAAATATATTTCCGTTCCCAAGCGCGAAAACGATTACGATGTTTCATTCTTCCCCGAGGGCGGATACCTTATTGACAGCGCGCATTGCAAACTGGCGTTCAAGGCGCTTAAAGCTAACGGACTGTCGGAAGATGTTACGGGCGAGGTTTTCGACGGCAGCGACAATTTTATCGTATCGACAAAATCGGGACATGCGGGGATGGGTTCATTTTTCTTTTTCCCTGAAAAGAATAAAACGTATTATGCCGTATTCAAAAATAAATCGGGCGAATCGAAACGCTTTCAGCTTCCCGGAGTAAAGTCCGACGCCTGCGTTCTGAAAACAAGCTGGAGCAGAAGCAAACTCTACATTACGCTCCTGAAGGGATCGGAATATGTCGAAAAGCCCGTGAATCTGATTGTTCAAACCAAAGGAATAGTCATCTATGCCGGTGCATGGTCAGAGCAGAATACGATATCGATTGACAGGACTTCGTTTCCTTCCGGTGTTACTCAAATACTTCTGCTTGACGACAGTATGAATCCACTGAGCGAACGTTTGGTTTTCTGCCTGAACGAAAACGAACTGGCAAAAGCGGAAATATCAACCGACAAACAGGGCTACAAAAAGCGCGAACTTGTTTCGGCAAAAGTCCATGTTACCGATGCGGCAGACAATCCGCTTGAAGGCGATTTTTCGGTATCGGTTACCGATAACAGGGATATTCTGCCGGACAGTTCATTTTCAATAATTTCCAGCCTGCTGCTCTGTTCCGATATCAGGGGATATGTCGAAACGCCGGAACACTACATTAAATATCCCTCAAGCGTGGACGCCCTCCTGCTCACGCAGGGATGGAAGAGATACAACATTCCGGCAGTTCTGAAAGATTCGCTTGAGAGACCTGCTCACTATATGGAGCTGGGTCAGGAAATTTCGGGAACCGTCAAAAGAGTTTTGGGAAAGAAAACCAATGAGGACAATTCCGTATCAATATTTTCATTTAATGCAGGTTATGCAAACATGACAGTGTCCGACGATAACGGACGTTTCTATTTCAACGGTTTCGAGTTTCCCGACAGCACAATATATGTTGTGCAGGCCCTGAACAAAAGGGGAAACAGCTATGTGGAACTTGTTCTAGACAAAGAGACTTTTCCCGAGACGCAGCAGTTTGCCGCGCCCGATTTCCAGCCCGACAGTTTATTTCTGCGGTATATCGAAAAATCGGACAGGAAATATGTCGAGGAAAACGGGTCGCGCAGCATTGTTCTGGATATGGTAACGATAACGGCGCAAAAAAACGAACCGGTAAGGGGAAGTTCGCTGTATTCCTCGATGATGAATACTGTGATAACGTCCGATAAATTCGAACGGTACACGGATTTGTATCAGGCTCTCATGGTCGTTGGCGGAGTTATGATTGTTGGAGACAAAATTTCTATCCGCGGTTCATCCACGCCGCCTGTGATAATCGTCGATGATATTATCTGGGAAGATGTTGATTTAAGGGATATTAATATTATGGATGTGGAAACCATCGAGATAATGAAAGGAGCGGAAGCGGCTGTTCTCGGCTCAAGGGGCGCCGGAGGAGCAATTATTCTCACTACAAAAACAGGCGATATCACTCCCAAAAAGGGAATCAAATTCAATATGAAAACCATCATGCCGAAAGGCTATCGAAAAGATGTCGAATTTTATTCGCCCAAATACGAAACCGAAGACCAGATGACAGGAGTCGACAGGCGTACAACTATTTTCTGGAAACCGAATGTCAAAATTTCGAATGGAAACGCCGTGTTTGATTTCTATACAGCCGATTCCAATTCCACATATTCTGTGATTATCGAAGGAGTTACAGGCAATGGACAGATTATCAGAACAACAGGCTCAATCGTCCGGGGAGGGCAGGACTGAAACATACATATAACAAGATTATGATAGCACTTTTCATTATTTTGGCTGTAATTGCCTGTATAGTTGGAAGAAATTCGTTGACTGGTTATTTAAATAGTTATACTGCGCGCGGGCTAAAAATTGTGATGTAGCTAACTTTTAACTTTTAGTTCTTAACTCTAAAAGTCCTGCCTTTCAGGCAGTGGTCGGAAAGCGATTATTTTCCGCAGGTCGCGACCTGCGGTTATGAAAATAAAGCCCTTCGGGCTATCACGCCTCAAGAAATTTTGAACGAATATTTTTGAAACAATACCCGGATTTTTAACACCCCACCCGCAGGGCATCCATATCAATAGAAAACGGCCTTTTCTCCCTCGCAACCCGTCTAAGGGTTGAACACCTGCGGCGTTCATGAATGAGCGGAAAATATTTTCTATTGATATATAAGCCCTGACGGGCTATTCCTTATCCCGAACTCAGGTTCACAAGGTCGATGTGTCTGCGTCCAATGTAGGCGACCTTTGCGGTCGCCCTAAATCTCTCGACTGTGCGCAGTATAAAACCACCGGTATAAGGTATAGATTGTTGTTTTTTTAATGTAAACAATACCTTTTTTTGCAGTAAAAATCCTTGTGTACAACATTTTTTTACGCATGTAAAATATTATAATTCAATAAAAAACGCTTGCCGACTGGAAAAAGTTTCGCGAAAAATTTGGTTTATATTATAAACCTGTTTACATTTGCACATTATTTATTAATCTTAAAATATTATAAAATGGATAAAAAATTTACAGAACAGGAAAGTTTAGCGGTAATCGGCGAAATGATTGACCGCGCAAGGAACAATGTCCAGAAAGGCAGCGCAAACAGTCTGATATACTATGGCTACGCTGTGGCACTTGTGGCTATGTTGAACTATATTTTACTGCAGGCGCTGGACGATAAAAACATGTCGTTTGCAGTCTGGTATTTAATGATTCCACTGGCGATTGCCGGGCATTTTTTGAAACGCAAACTTGACCGCTCGGCTATTGTAAAAACACATATCGACGGGATTATCGCCTGTATATGGAAAGGGTTCAGCGTTTCGATTATTGCCCTGATAATTATACTGTTTTCAATGGCGTATTTCGATCCCTACACTACTGAACATTCGTGGATTTATTTGTCCCTTATAACGCCAATGGTAATGATAATGACGGCTATGGCGGAGTTTGGAATGGCAAAAGCATGCCGTTACAGACCGTTTTACTGGGGTGCAATATTTTTCTGGACTGGCGCACTGCTGTGTCTTTTGTCTTATGTCGTTCTGAAAAAAGGCGATGTGCAGTTCATTATTCTGGCTGTATGCATGATTGCCGGATTTGTCATTCCCGGCTATTCGTTGAATAAAAAAGCGAAACAAAATGTTTAAGGATTTAGACCCGCTGCTACATTCACAGCTGCGACTGGCAGTCATGTCCCTGCTTATCAGCGTGAAGGAAGCCGATTTTGTGTATCTTAAAGAACAAACCGGCGCCACGTCGGGCAACTTGAGTGTGCAAATCGACAAACTGAACACGGCAGGATATATCGACATACAGAAGACATTTCAGGGTAAAATGCCGCGGACTGTCTGTAAAATAACGGATAAGGGAATTGATGCTTTCGATGGATATGTTAAAAATCTGAAACCATATATAAAACGAAACCCGGTATAATTTTTATTTTCCGATTATCTGTACGGTCAAAAATATTAATAAAGATATGATACATTTCAAACTTGCCATACGGACGCTGATACATTATAAAATGTACTCTGTCATCAACCTTCTGGGCATGGCAATAAGCCTTGCCTGTGCAATAATCATCGCCCGTTATGTTCACAGCGAACTGAGGGTGGACGGGTTCAACAGTAAACTGAACCGTATTTACATGACAACAGCCGAAGATTCCAAGGCTCCGGGAGAAACAGTTTATGCCGGCATTTACGATCCCAACGGGAATATCTCCAAAAATCCGGGAGTGGAAAAACACGCCTCATTCATACCCTTTCCCGATGAAGACATTGTGGTCGAAAATCAGACATACAGCACGGCCCTGCTGGTGATTGATAGCGTTTTCCTGCAAATCCTCGACTATCCGGCGAGGGTGGGAGTAAGGAACATTCTCCGTCCGGAAGACGCACTGATCACGGAGACATTTGCGGCAAAAGTTTTCGGCAGTGAAGATCCGCTGGGAAAAACTTTCGACTATCCGGCTCTCAAAAGAACGCTGACCGTCGCCGGCGTCATCCGTATGCCGGCATATAAAAGCATACTGTCGTTCGACATGCTTGTATCATCGCAGCTTGCCAAAAGATGGGGACGCATGAAATACAGTCTGATTCTGCTGTATCCGGGAACTGATTACCGGGACGTCAACCGGCAGCACAGCGAATTTACGGATGGCACGCGGTATCAGCTTTTTCCGTACCGGGACATATATTTGGAAAAACATGTAAAAAACCTTTCCGCTCCTTTTGCGCACGGCAACATTACTTATGTTTTCATCCTGTCGGGAACAGGCATTCTGCTGCTGCTGACGGGACTGGTAAACTGTATCAATATCAGTTCCGTCGTGATGACGAGGCGAAACAGGGAACTCGGCATGAAAAAGGTATTCGGCGCCGAAGGATACAGGATATTCATACAACTGCTGCTCGAAAACCTGATACTGACAGTATTTTCGCTGATTATCGCCTTCCGGCTTGCCGATGCATTCAGTCCCTTTATGGAAAACCGGCTTGGCGTAATGCAGTATCCGAACCTGCGATTCGATCTCCGGCTCAGTCTGGCGCTTGCCTTGGCGCTTCCGGCGATTGTGAGTATTGTTCCCTTCCTTCGCTACCGCTATTTTTCGCCTGTACGTTCGCTGCAGTCGGTCAATGCCGGAAACAAATCGCTGTTTTTACGCAAGTTTTTCCTCTGCTTCCAGTATTGCCTGACAACTGGACTGATTACTGTCTCGCTCTTTTTCGTGAAACAGCTGAATTTCATGCTCGACAGCGATCCCGGATTCCGCAGGCATGACATCATCAGGGTTTCTTTTATTAAATCCCGCTACACAGCTTACGGTATGGAAACACGGGAGGAAGCTATGGAATCGCAAAACAGGAAAGAGGCGATTTTCAGTGAACTGAAACAGAAGCTAAATGCATCTCCGCTAATCGAACACTGGAGTTTCGGTAATTTTCCGGTAAGCGATAATTACGAATATCCGTTCAGAGTAGCCGGAGGAGAACTGCAGAACACCGTCATTATAGGAACAGACGAAACATGGTTCAAAATATTTGACATCAAACTGCTTGAGGGACGCTTGTGGAACAGTGAAACGGATTACCTGTCGTATAATCTCATTGTCAGCGAGGGTACCCTGAAACAGTTCGGCGTAACGGATTACCGCGAAGGCGAACTGACGCCGTACGAGCGAATCTGGAGATCTCCCGGCAGGGATGAGGAAATGAAAACAAATCCGCCAAACCGGATTGTCGGAGTGGTGAAGGATTTGCATTTATCCAAACAGCCAAGTCCGGCAGTCTTTTATTTCCGGAAAGGAAATTACGGCTCTCCGATAATAGCCTCCTTCGCTCCCGAACGGAGAAAGGAAGTCCTTGAGTTTATGAAAAGCCTGCATGACGAACTTGTTGGCGGTGAATTTACATACTCGTTTATCGAGGACGAAATAGCAAAGCTTTACAGCGAGGACAAAAAGGTGGCGGTCATCTGTACCGCCTTTACGGGAATGGCTATACTGATAAGCATGCTGGGACTGCTGGGCGTTTCGCTGTTCGACATCCGGCAGCGGCGCAGGGAAATCGCTATCCGGAAAATCAACGGCGCGATGATAATGGACGTCGTCCGACTATTGCTGAAAGGGTATTTCGTACTGCTTGGAGTGGCGTTTGTCGTATCGGTTCCGGCGACGCTGTTCGTCATTGTCAAGTATCTGGAGAACTTTGCGTACAAGGCTCCGGTATCGTGGTGGCTGTTTGCCGCGGCGCTGGCAATAACGGTTTTCATCTCCCTGCTTACGCTGATATATCAGGTTTACAGGGCATGTATCGAACCGCCAGCCGAGGCAGTTAAGAACTGAAAAAAATGAATTGCCCGATATATACAAAAAACTCATCCCCCTCATTATTCTGTTGAGAAATAATCGTGATATATCTCTGATTACGCCCCGTTCGATAAAATTACACTTATTTGCTCATCAGCAGCCATGTCTGGATTTTTGCGCCATTCCAGTTGGGAGGTGCGAACTCCCGTAGACGGGAGGTGTGAACCCCTGCTCGGCGTAGTCTTTTCTACGTCATGCTAAGAGTAGGGCGCGCGGCGTAGTCTCCAGACTGCGTCAGGCTACTGCCGGCTCTTGCCTTGCAAAATGCGAATAAAATAAAACACAGCATCATGGCTGATTATTTTGCTTACCTTTGCCCCGTAAAAATTATAGGAAATGATACGTAATACGGATAAAAACACAAGAGTACGGCGACGGCAGCAGTCGGAACGTTTGGAGCCTTGCTTTTAGCGCGATGTAGCTTTAAATTCGTTAACATAATATTTTAAATTGTTATTAATTCCTTTCTCATATCCGCAATCACACGAAAAAGGCGTGAACTCATTCGCTGATTGCTTATTTCCGTTATCAGGCCCCTGACTATATACCTTCCCATCAAATAAGCACGAATGTTTCACGTCCGAAGACGTGAACTTTCGCTATCTTATTCTCGATGGAAATTAGTCAGATTTCGATAATAGGAGAATAAAAGCGTTAACTCAAATATGTTTTTAATCTATTTTTAGATTTCATACATTGGATATATTACTTACTATTCTTCAAACGTTTTCACTCTATTTCCCGCTCTTTTAATCCTTTGGTTCTGCCGTTATTTGTGTGGAAGTAATAAAATCAGGAATATAAAAGAATGGCATAAGGAAAAGATTCCGACAAGCCTGTTCGCTTAGAAAAGCATATAACATTGCGGAATCAAAAATCCCGTCAGGGATGAAATATTGGTAGAAATCAATTCATTGTCCAGCAAAATCTCGTCAGGGATGACACGCGGTATCTTCGTTTTTACATGTCATCCCTTTCATATAACTCATATGTAATTAGTTAAAATTAAGCCTATTGCACAGTGCTTAAATTTTCATGAAAGTTATATGCTTTTTGCATTTAGCATGCTTAATG
>JAIRZR010000417.1 GCA_031267155.1 Prevotellaceae bacterium
AATCCTGCCTTTGACTACGTCGAACTTACGTTTCAGGCAGTGGCCGCGAGACATCTCCTTTCCGCAGGTCGCGACCTGCGGTTATGAAAATCCGGCTTTTCAAGCCGCCGAAACGTAACAGTTATTCCTTGACAGTTCCTAAGCGTCATTTCGCTTGCAGTTTAGGCACGAAACGGTTATTCGCAATGACAGGACTCGACCCTTTTGAGACACCCTCTGTCGGAGAGATATACGTACCCCGGGCTGCGCTTCGCTTGCACGGGGTTATCCACATCAAACGCCTACGGCGTTAAAAGACACGAAGCATCTCTACATTTTTATCTCACAATTTTAGCCCACACTGTATAAAATACACAAAATTACACTATATGCAAAAAATGACATTTTGGAAACGAAGTTCGACCTAATCAATGCATCCCGTAACATGGATCCATCCATTGAATTTTCAATTCTTGATTATCTTTGCATCTGAAACGGATAAAAGTAATTTATTGTATTATATGTATAATAAGATGGTTAGGGCGAAAAAATCTCTTGGACAGCATTTTTTGAAGGATAAAAACATTGCGAAAAAAATTGTTGATTCGCTTGATGCGGCGACGGGAAACATACTGGAAGTCGGTCCGGGAACGGGAGTTCTGACACAGTTTTTACTTCAACGTCCCGAAAATCTGAAACTGGTAGAAATCGACAGGGAATCAATAGCTTTTCTGAAGGATACATATTCCGAACTTCGGGATCCCGAACCTGTACGGGACAGGGAAATATCCCTGCTTCAGGAGGATTTTCTCGAAATGGAGCTTGACAGTCTGTTTGGCGGAAACAGTTTCTCCGTAACAGGAAATTTCCCGTACAATATTTCATCACAAATTTTCTTTAAAATCATAAAATACAGGGAAATCATACCCGAAGTTGTCGGCATGGTGCAGAAGGAAGTTGCCGAACGCATGGCTTCGCTTCCGGGAAAAAAGACATACGGCATTCTCAGCGTGCTGCTGCAGCGCTGGTATAATATTGAGTATCTGTTTACCGTGGACGGGAATGTGTTTATTCCGCCGCCAAAAGTCAAGTCGGCGGTTATACGAATGACACGCAACGAACGCCGGGACATGCAGTGCAATGAAGAACTTTTTATCAAAACGGTTAAAACAACCTTCAACCAGCGGCGCAAGACAATCAGAAATTCGATAAAGCCATTGCTGGGAAACAGGATATACGACTGCAGTTTTATGGATTTGCGCCCCGAACAGTTGACGATTTCACAGTTTATCGACTTCACAAACGAACTGGAGAAAATTTTATGACAAACTCGCTGCTTTGGAAAATAGAAAAGGACAATCTCCCGCAATCCTTTCTTTTTGGAACGATACACGTCTATGATTCAAATGTTTTCCGGATTCCGGATATCCTGTATGAACTGATAGATTCGGCGGACATATATTTGCCCGAGTCCGACAATAGACAAATGTCATACGCAAACATGCTGAACTGCATTACGGTAAACGGACAGGACTATTCCCTGAAAAATTATTTCAGCGGGGAGAGTTATGCCAAAATTCTGAGCCTCTCAAACATCGATGCGGATATTCTCGACAGGTACAAGCCGTTTTTTGTTTCTTCCCTGATACTGACAGCCGAAGACATGCCCGGCGATTCCGTTGATTATGAACTTCTGAGCCATGCTTCGCTTTCGGGAAAAGATGTCCGTGAACTCGAAAGCTTCGAAGAACAGATAAATGCCATTGACAATATCCCGTACAGGGAACAGGCTGAAATAGTCGAAAACACTCTGCTCTCGTCAAACAGGAAAAGCGATTTCAACAAACTGATGAACAGCTATAAGGAACAGGATTTGCAGGCTTTGAAAGAAAATCTCAGGGAAATGAACCCTTCCGGGATATTTATTGATTCGCTCCAGAAAAACAGGAATACGGTCATGAGCAATAAAATCGATTCGCTGCTGGGCACGGGATATTCGCTGTTTGTTGCCGTGGGAGCCTTGCATCTTGTTGATACGGAAGATGTAAAAGGGATAATATCCTTTCTCGAAGACAGAGGCTACAGTGTGGAAGCCATCAATTTTTCATTCACAGTTTAATACGTTTTGAACATGATAGATTTGTCCAAAGATTTTCTTAACTACATCTCGTCGCACAGTTCGCCGGAAGACAGTCTGCTGCAGGAACTGACGCGGACAACGCATCTTCATGCCATGCATGCAAGAATGCTGTCGGGACATATACAGGGAAAGTTTCTCGAGCTGATAAGCAAAATGATTTCTCCCTCAAATATTCTGGAAATCGGCACATTCACAGGATATTCCGCTATTTGCATGGCTAAAGGACTGGCCTCCGGCGGCGTTTTGCATACAATAGACACGGATGACGAATTGCGGTACATTGCAGAAGATTTTATAAGCCGCTTTTCCGATGGAGACAAAATAAAACTGTACACGGGCGATGCTCTGCAAATTATCCCGCAGATGGATATCCTGTTCGACCTTGTCTTTATTGATGGAGACAAAAGGGAATATACTGCATATTACAGGCTTGCAATCGAAAAGCTAAGAAAGGGCGGCTATATTATTGCCGACAATGTTCTGTGGTCGGGCAAAGTGCTCGAAAATGCGAAATCCAATGACCGTTTCACTATGGAACTGCAGACATTCAACGATCTTGTGCAAAACGACAGCCGCGTGGAAAACCTCCTGCTGCCCATACGCGACGGAATGATGATCGTCAGAAAGATATAAAGCTCGATAACGAATCGCGGGAAATTATATGCCTCTACATGATTGCCTATGATACCTGTTACGGTTGTCCGTCCAATATAGATAGAGTTCATATCCTGCTTTGAATCCGATTTGCATGAGAGCTGAAAATAACATGTGTGCGAAATCGCACAAAATTGATTTTTTTTCATTTCTTTTGACTTTTCCATAATTTGCAGAAAAACAGGTCTATATAAAAACGCTCTTATCCTAAAATCAGACGTTTTTGCAAAAATGTGCGATTTCGCACACGAAATGTGCGAAATCGCACATTTTACGAGATTTCTAAAAAAATCATAATTTTGATATACAATCAATTAACTGTTTGGCATGATTTTTGCTGTATAGTATTCGATATTAAGGTATGAATTTGATATAATATACTTAATATCAACGTGATGGACAGTAAAGTATATTTGTATTACTTTTTTATCGAAAAGGGAAAGCGCTTATAATCAGAGCTATATATTTTCGATGAAGACAAGTGGCTTATTCTTAGCTGTATAATATTAAATTGTGGTTTTACAGAAAATAATTATCAAAATAATAATTTTAAATTAAAGTATTATGATTAAAACAGAGAAACTTCAAAAAATTTTCCGAACGGAAGATGTGGAAACCTGGGCACTGAATGGCGTAGACCTTGATATTCGTGTCGGTGAATTTGTCGCGGTAATGGGTCCGTCCGGTTGCGGCAAATCAACTTTGTTAAATATTCTGGGCTTGCTGGATAATCCTACCAGTGGAATATATCTGCTGAACGATACGGATGTGAGCAGCTATACCGAATCGCAAAGAACAAGACTCCGTAAGGGAGTTATCGGATTCGTGTTCCAGAGTTTTAACCTGATAGAGGAGCTGAACGTATTCGAAAACATCGAGCTACCTTTATTGTATATGGGATTTTCCTCGTCGATACGTAAAGAAAAGGTTAATCAGGCAATGGAACGGATGCAAATTACACACCGTTCAAGGCATTTTCCTCAACAACTTTCGGGAGGACAGCAACAGCGTGTGGCTATAGCCAGAGCCGTGGTTGCCGACCCTAAAATTATTCTCGCCGATGAGCCGACAGGAAATCTTGACTCCAAAAACGGAAAAGAGGTTATGAACCTGCTTACCGAATTGAACAGAGATGGAACAACTGTTGTAATGGTTACGCACAGTTTGCATGATTCAGGTTATGCAAGCAGGGTAATCAATCTATTTGACGGTCAACTGGTTCCCGAAACGATTTTGTAACAGATTATATCTGTTTGCGGAAAATTGGATTTTCACAGCCGCAGGTCGCTGATTTTTCAGTGACCTGCGGTTATTATAGAAACGCAATGTTGCGCAATCGCAAGCGAACAACATGTCGGGCGGCGGGTAGTTAACGATTACTTCGCTGGCGATAATTTCCCGTTCAAACTGAATGGCGTGATTTTTCATATTGCTTTTAATACCGGTTACAAGGTGAATGTCATCATTAAAAAGAGACGCGAACAGTGCAGCGGAAATATATCCCCTGTCTCAGTAAAGTTTTCCAAACAGATTTTGACTCAATATCAAAAGAGTCTAATCCCGTCACTTCATCCGTCATTTCTCGGATAAAACGCAGTATTACTATAAAAAGTCTGAAAAATATATCATTTATAATTAGCATATTATTATGCATCAGTAAAACTTTTTTTGCTTTATAAGGGTTACAATCGAAAACTTTTTTTCATACTTTTGCAGCCGGATTGGGTCAGAAAGCCCAACGATTTTTATGATTCAAAATGATAAAGAAGATTATCAAAACTCTAATGACGTAAGTCAA
>JAIRZR010000429.1 GCA_031267155.1 Prevotellaceae bacterium
CGGCTGACCGACTAAATTTTTTGTGCTATCTTTGCCCATTGTTGTAAAATTTTATGCAATTACAAAATTACAACTTTTCGGGCGATTGGTAAACAGTCGCCCGTTTTTGGAGGGGAGGGAGAATCAAATTTTTAGTCGGTCAGTAGTGATTGATAATATAAAAGTACAGATAATGAAAATAGAAGATTTACAGCATAAAATAAAGAAAATTCTGCTTACATGTGGACAGATTCGCGATACTGGGGACTCCTGCCCGAAGACCATATTGTCGGCAAGGCTTTCGTCATCTGGAAATCGAAAAACCGGGACACCGGTAAGTATCAATGGAAAAGATTTTTTAAAACATTATAAATTATTCAGTCATGAAAAATTGTGTATTATTATTTTTGTTAATCATGGCGGCAGGCTGCACAAAGTCGCCAAGCCTGCTGGAACAGGCGCTGGAAATATCCGGCGACAACCGCATCGAACTGGAAAAGATACTGTACCATTACAGAAATGAGCCGCTGAAACTGAAAGCGGCGCAGTTCCTTATCGCAAACATGCCCGGACATGTTTCGTATCGCAATCAGGAATATGTAGAAAAATACTACGATGAAATAGATTCGGTGAATCTGCATGCCGATCTTGGCAATGAAGAACTTGTCGACATTTACAAAACCATTGTCGCCAAATATTCGGAAACATCTCCTCCTGTTCAGTATCTCCGGATTATTTCTGCAGCTTACCTGACAGACAATATAGACCGCGCATTCGACGACTGGCAAAACGGGACATGGGCTGCTCATCTCAATTTTGAAGAGTTTTGCGAATATCTTTTGCCGTACAAAGCCTCCGAGTATCAGACGCTCGACAACTGGCGCGAATATTTCTCCGACACTGTTTACGGAGATATGTTTTGTTTGCCCTACAATGCGCATTATTCCCGTTATGCATACTGGGCGTGTCATACGGTACAGCAGAAATTGATAAAATTAAATCCCAAAAGATATATTGATGTACGCGGTCAGTATTCGATAAGACGCATGCACAGTTTGATGCATACCCTCTTAAAAAAGGACTGCGAAGACAGCAACATTGCCAATGTGTCGATACTGAGGGCAAAAGGCATTCCGGCAATGACGGATTTTACGCCTTTCTGGCCCAACCGCAATTTGGGTCATGAATGGTGCACGCTGCTGGAGAATACGGGTAAAAACCGTCCGTTTCAGGGACTTGACGCTCTGGAAAATTCCCATATCGGAGCTCCCATGGCAAAGGTATTCCGACGTTGTTACGCCATCAATCCTGAACTTGTGGAGTTGAACATGTCGGGAAAAAACATTCCCTCGCTGTTTCGCAAAATACATTTTATTGATGTGACGGATGAATATATCCGTACGGATGACATTACCGTAAATCTGGACGTGCAGCACGGACAGTATGCATATCTGTCCGTATTCAATGACGCCCACTGGCGACCGGTACACTGGGGTAAACTGAACGGCAGTAAAGTTACGTTTAAAAATATGGGCAGGGACGCGGTCTATTTGCCTCTGTGCATGTCGGAAGAACGGCAACTTATACCTGCAGCGCCTCCGTTTATACTGACGCCGCTTGGCGAAGTAAAGCCGGTTGTTCCGGACATGTCGCAGCGGCAAACATTGAAACTCATCCGGAAATTTCCTGTTTCCAGATTTACTTCATGGGTTTTCAAACTGATTATCGGGGCTGAAATTCAGGCTGCAAACAGGGCGGATTTCTGTGATGCGCTCACTCTGCATACCATTCGGGAATATGGCACGGAAGCAGGCGAGATACTGCTTGATACGCTGAAAAACAAATACCGTTACTGGCGTTTCTATTCCGCTCCGAAAGGACAGTGCAGCGTTGCGGAACTGAATTTTATCAGGCAGGGAAAAAACATTACCGGACAGGAAAAAATTATCGGCTCGACGGCAGAAGACAAAAACTATGCGAAAGCGCACGTATTCGATGGCGATCCTCTGACTTTTTTCAGTTCTCCGGATGCATCGGATTCATGGGTGGGGCTTGATTTTGGCGAGCCGGTAAATATCGACCGCATATTGTATCTGCCCCGCACCGACGGCAATATCGTAACTTACGGCGACGAATATGAACTGAAATATTGGGACAGTAACGGATGGAACTCTCTGGGACGAAAAGTCGCCGACAATGTGCATGTTACTTTCGAAAACTGTCCTGTCGGCGCGCTGTTTCTGCTGCACGACTGTACCCGCGGCGTCGAGGAACGTATTTTTACATACGAAAACGGCAAACAGGTATGGTGGTAGTGTTTTTGCCATTCTCGGAAACGTGAATCCGGCTGATTTTGCCAATCCGGGAATCCCGGAAACGTCAGGGGAATGTCGGCTTGCCACGAATTGTATTTTCTTCATTTCACCAATCATTATTTTAATCCTTACCGCAGGCAAAATTGATTCGTATCAATGAGCATGAGCGATTAATCACTAATCATTATTCTGACGGGCCCGATTAATCCGGAAGGCTCGAGACTGATTTTGTTCGTGTATGCGCCGCCCTGCAGGACTGCGTTTGTTGAAGTAAAACGCCTGTCGCCGGGCGAGATTTCATCTCCTGCGACCCTGTTATACCACGAATTGACGACCTTTATCCTGAGCGTATTGTCGCCCTTTTTCAGATCGTCGCCCAGGCCGATTCTGAAAGGTTTTGTCCAGACCGTTCCCTTTTCCTTCCCGTTAAGCGTGACGACGGCTATGCCCACATCCCTTACGTCTTCGAGCTGCAAAAAGTATGACCTGTCCTTTTCGGGAGTGAAATCAATTGTGAATACCTTATTATATACCGCAGCGCCGGAATAGTATTTGATACGCTCGTCGGCATGTTGCGACCAGTCCGCGAGTTCGGAAAACACCGCCGATTCCGGTCCGCCCCGGACGGT
>JAIRZR010000432.1 GCA_031267155.1 Prevotellaceae bacterium
TGGCGGGCAGGCAGGGTGGAACCCGCCGAAGCCCTTGTCGCCCTGTAACTTCCGGAGACAAATGCCGTGCTTACGGCCCGCCGCCTTGTCAAGCGTTACTCGGAAACGGAAAAGCCCGCTGTGGACCACCTTGATCTGCATGTGGACGAAGGGGAATTTCTGAGCATCACCGGCCGCTCCGGGTCCGGCAAATCCACCCTGTTGCATATCCTGTCCTCCCTTATCCGGCCGGATTCGGGAGAAGTGCTGTTCCGGGGCCGGAATATCTGCACGGCGCCGGAAAACATACGGAACCGTCTGCGCGGCTCGGAGTTTGCCGTTGTTTTCCAGCAGCATTACCTGCTGCCCTACCTTTCCGCCCTGGAAAACGTGCTGCTTCCCTTCATGGACGGCTTCGCCCCTGTGGGAGAGCGGCACAGGGAGGCCGCGCGCGCCGTGCTGCGGCGTGTCGGTCTGGAGCATAAAGAGCGGTCGCGTCCCGGCGAACTTTCCGGCGGCGAGCAGCAGCGCACGGCCATCGCCAGGGCGCTTGTGCGCGGCGCGCGCGTGCTGTTCGCCGACGAACCCACCGGCAGCCTGGATTCGGCGACGGGAGCCTCCGTCATGCACCTCCTGCGCGAACTGAACGCCGACGGCCTGACGGTGGTCATGGTCACCCACAATGAAGAATTCGCCCGCCTGTCCGGACGCGTGCTCGCCATGGCCGACGGCAGAATCGCTCAACCGGCATGACGCGGAGCATCGTCAATCTTGTCTGCTCCACGAGGACAGCCTATGGTCATCCCTTTTCCCGATACGGACATCTACTGCATAACCGACTCTCGCCAAAGCCTGGGACGGTCGAGCGTGGACGTTGTCCGGAGTATGCTTGAGGCCGGGGTCACGGTTCTGCAATACCGGGAGAAAGACAAAAAGGCGGGAGAAATGCTCCGGGAATGCCGCGTGATCCGCGCAATGACGCGCGAGGCGGGCTGCTGTTTTCTGGTCAACGATTATCTGGACATAGCCCTGCTCTGCGAGGCCGACGGCGTCCATCTGGGACAGGACGACATCCCCCTCGCCGAGGCCCGCCGCCTTCTCGGCCCCGAGCGCGTCATAGGCATATCCACGCACCGCCTGCCCGAAGCGCGGGCCGCCCTTGCCGGGGGCGCGGACTACATAGGCGTCGGCCCTATCTTTCCCACGGCCACCAAAACGACCACCCCGCCTGTGGGCTACGCCTATCTGGAGCAAATCGCGGCCGAATGCCCGTTGCCCTTTGTGACCATCGGCGGCATCAACGAACGGACCGTCGCCGAAACGGTCAGGCGGGGGGCGCGGTGCTGCGGCATTGTCTCGGATATCACGTCGGCCGGGGACATCGTGACGAAAATCGGGAAACTGCGCGCCCTGATCCGCGCGGCGCACGCTGTTGCGTCCGTTGCGTAAGGGCGGTTTCGAAATGCCCGACAGTTCGCGGGCGGGAAAAGGAGAACCAGACATGCCGCGCCCCTCCCCGACAACGCCGCGCCGCAACCCGACGCCCGGAGAGGAAGAAGGCGCAGCGCAGCGCCCGCCCTTCCGCCCCGTGGTTCTGACCCTTGCCGGTTCCGACTCCGGAGGCGGGGCGGGCATACAGGCGGACCTGAAAACCATTACTCTTCTCGGAGGTTTCGGAACCTGCGCCGTCAGCGCCCTGACGGCTCAGAACGGGCTGGAGGTGCGCGGCATTCTGGAAACGCCGCCGGACTTCGTCCGCATGCAGCTCGCCGCCGTGCTGGACGCGTTCCCGGTCAAGGCGGCCAAGACCGGGATGCTTGCTTCAGCGCCGATCATCGAAGTCGCCGTCGATTGTCTGGGCCGGGACAAACGCGCCTTTCCCCTGGTGGTCGACCCGGTCTGCGTGAGCCAGACCGGGCACAGGCTTCTGCGTCCCGACGCGGAAGACGCCCTGCGCCGCCTCCTGTTGCCCGAAGCCGACCTCTTGACCCCCACCAAACCCGAAGCGGAACTGCTGGCCGGCATGAGCGCGACGACCTCAGCGGACCTGCGTCCTCTTCTGGACCGTCTGCACGCCCTTGGAGCACGCGCTGTGCTGCTCAAGGGCGGTCACTTCGCCGAATTTGCAGGCGGGGAGAGCATAAGCGACTGGCTTTCCCTGCCGGGCCGGGAGCCCTTGGTCTTCAGCCGGCCGCGCGTCGCGACCGTCCATACCCACGGCACGGGATGCACCCTGTCCGCCGCTCTGGCTACGCTGCTGGCCTACGGTCTGCCCCCGGAAGAGGCGGTAAGCAGGGCGCAGGCCTTTCTCGGCGCGGCCCTGGAGGCCGCCTTCGCCCCCGGTCTCGGCGCGGGACCTCCCGACCTGCTCTCAGGAGCGGCCAAGGAAACTATGTGGCATTTCTGATGAAAAAACGACGTGGTCAAGGCTGCGAAAGATAGAGCGGAGGAAATATGAATCTGCGCAAAATGGCGAAATTAAGCAATATTGTTGGACTGGTCGGGATTTTCGCCTTAATATACTGGATTGTGATTAAGATGACTACAGATGTTTACAGGTTGAAAATCTTTCAGGAAAAAACTTCCGACCTGTTCGGATGGAGTATTGCCGGCATTCTTGCGATGATGTTCGGCGCATTGATGATTAATATTATGTTTAATCTTTCAAGAATTGCGGATAAGTTGGATAATGAAGAACAAATAAAAGTACAAGTGAGTAAAAAATGGATATTTGCATTCCTTATTTCATTGCCTCTTGTTGTAGGTGGATTATTTTTAGGAAATAACGTATCTATAAAAAAATTTGAGGATAAAGTATTGACAATATCAGAGAGCACAGTGCATTATTATAGTTCGAATCTTGACGATATAATACTCAGTTATGCATTCAATACAGAATGGGTAAACAAAACAGATAACTTGATTACGATCCTGGAGCATTATGATACCCTTTCTTTGAGAGTATCTATAATATTTGAAGATGAAATCGATGAGATCCCTGTCTATTTGATATTTAATAGAAAAAATGGAGATAATGGTATAAAATGTAAAAAAGATTATTTACTTATGTGTTCGTCGACAACGAGGGAATATATAGATAAGGTTTTCAAGGAAAATTATTCTCAGCCATATTTTGGTGTAGAAGAAGAAAGGAGATCACGCTCAGAATACGGTCTCTATATTCCTTATGAAAAGAACGGGAAAAAAGCGATTCTGTTGTTCTTCACCTATAGTAGATGGGGAGAATTGGGGAGTTCCTGATTCTGAATTGCTCCGGGTTCTTCCGGCTTGAGCGTACTTTTGCCTATGTCAGAGAAGGCATCATACCTGCGAAGTATTCGACCGATGGTCGTCATATCGCTATGGCAATGTGTGCGGGTCGAACTTGATGGGTCGAGGACAACGACCTTCCTTGCACCCGTTTCGCCATGCGTTGCTGCTGATAGGAAAAATGAAAAAGATTTGCCGAATGCGGAGATATCCTATATAAGGAAACGTGCCGAGAGTGAGCGCGGGTTTGGGTGAGGACATGAAAAAAACTCCTTACTGATTTTGAGAGTATTCAGGAGATTGTAACACCGGTTTTCGGACGTACCGAAGATTTCGCGTAAAATTTTGTTTTCGAGCCTACCTCAGCCTACATTAAGCTGCGGAAAAAGAAAAGTTTTCACTTGACAGGTTTTCGTGTAAATCTCAAAGTAGGCCGTGGTAGAGTGGTAGTGCCTGAATAATGCGCCTACGTCTTTAATTTTTTAGAATGCTGACTGGCATTTTTGTGGAGATGGTTCTATAGAGAAATTTCAAACACTCATATTTGACAACTTATGTTCATCTATACTCCTTGTTTATAGTCAGTGATATGCATGTATTCAAGGTATAAAAGGCTATATATGGCAAAACTCCAGACTCAGCTTAGGAACGCTGCGGAAATTCGAGAGATTTTACAAAAGGTAGATATATCCTATACTTGGGAAAATGAATCCATTGATGTTCACCTTATATACCTTCCTTGTGTCAATGGAAAATGTGATACTTTATCACTGTTTAGAGTAATTAAAAAATGCCTTATGGCTAATTTTGTACTTTCTCATAAGGCAATACAGAGCAGATTAGAGATAATTAATCCTAAATCTGATGAAGAATTATTTAAAAGCTCTGTGAGATTCATAAGTAAAAAAACCGCTCATGGAGAATTGGGGGAACTGCTTCTATTCACATTGCTTGACGTATATTTAGGAGCTCCAAAAATTCTTAGTAAAATATCCATGAAAACATCTCCTAAAATGCCTGTTTATGGTGCAGATGCTGTACATGCACAATATGTAGATGGGGTACTCCGTTTATATCTTGGAGAATCAAAACTTTATAAATCGTTCAAAAGCGCTACAAGAAAAGCAATACACTCTATTTCTGATGCTTTAAGTAATTATGAACATGAATTTACCCTCATCGAACATCATATTGATTTCCCTGAGATCAATGACGACATTGCTCAAGATATTATTAATATTTTAAACCCATTTAACACTACAAATATTCATGCTGATATATTATATTCGCCATGTTTTATTGGATTTGCAGAACCTAGTTGTTTTTTAGATGAAATTAAATATATTGATATATATAAAAAAATTGCATGCGAATATATTGAATATTATTTTGGAAAATTAAAAATTATGGGGATACATTGCAGCAGGACAACATTGCTAATGTTGCCGTTCTCATCAGTATCAGACATTGTAAAAGACTTTATTGACTATATGGGAATCAAAAAATGACATCATTTTATACTAAAATATCTGATAATATATTAAACACCAAAGGATATAAGAAAGCATCAAGTGCTCTTTTTAATTCTTATATAAAGAAAATTACTGGAGAAGAATTTAAAATTGAAAAGGATATTGTTAAAAAATTAACAACGGCAATGCAATATTTTTATCAATCTGATAATAATTTAATAAAAAATGAAGGTGCAGAAATACTTTCTATGCTTTTATATATTTCTGGTGATGAAATTCCTGAGTTGATCGCTATTGCAGAACATATTTTTAATGTGGTTGGTGATTTTCCCAATATAGAACTACTTCAAAAAAAATTTCCAAATAGATTTTTTAAATTTAGTATATTTGATGAAGCACGAAAAGAATTTAGAAGACTATTAAATACTGTTGAAAAAATTAATAGTCCTTTAACAGACTATCAGCGAAATTTATGGGAGCACCTCATAGCAAAAGAAGATATTATTACTTCTGCACCGACGTCAACAGGAAAGACATATATTATACTAAAATATCTGATAGAGCAGATTGTTAATAGCTCAGGTGCATTTATAGCTGTTGTTGTACCAACGAGGGCACTAATTTTCGAAGTTGCATCTAATATTTATGATATAATAAAAGAAAAATCATATGAGGATGATATAGAAATTTGTACTTTTCAAAATGAAGTGCATTTTAAAGATAAAACTATATTTGTAATGACTCAAGAAAGGTTATTTGAAATACTTCAAACAAATTTACTCACATTTGACTATTTATTTGTTGATGAAGCGCATAATATTTCCGATAAAAGCCGTGGTGTATTACTACATATGACGTTACAAAAACTTTTGGAAGATAGTAACCCGCAGATAATAATTAGCATGCCGTCTTGGAAATATCTGAACGCATTCGGTTCTGTCTTTAGAGATACAAATTTTACAACTAGGACAACAAGCTACTCACCGGTTGCAAAAATATTTATTGAAGTGACTCTGCTGCACAATAATATTATATTGACTAAAAAAAATAGCGAATATAATGTAACTATCAAGAAAAATTTTACTGGGGAAAAATTTCACAACATTATTTATAGACTCGGAAAAGGTGAAAAGAATATTATTTATCGCAACAAAACTCATTTATGCGAAAATATTGCGGATGAAATAGCAGATCTAATCCCACAAGAAAGTGATAATCCTCGTCTTATTGAAGCATCTGATTATATAGAAAAATTTATACACCCCAGATTTTCTCTCGCCGCCAACCTGAAAAAAGGAGTAGCTTTTCATTACGGACCGCTTCCTGGCGTTGTCCGACGGATGATTGAATCTCTTGCTCGAGATAACCTAATTGACTTTATTGCCTGCACAAGTACTTTAGCTGAGGGAGTTAATCTCCCTGCCAAAAATCTTTTTTTGCAAAATCCCATGCATACGCCTGCTTACAGACCAGCAGAAAAACTTGAAGATGTTGTATTAAATAACATTATTGGAAGAGCTGGACGCTTGCTTGAACATTTTGCGGGCAATATTTTTTTAATTGAACCCAACAAATGGAAATTCAAAGACTATTTTGAAATGGCCGAATCCAAATCCGACAAAATACCGACTTATTACCAACTGCTAAATGATAACTTTGCTCTGGTTATAAAAGTTCTCCAAGGGAATTATGATGAAGAGCAAGATGACATTTACACCTACTACTCCATTGCAAATAAACTATTACGAGAATTTTATTCTGGTACAATCGATAGAACTTTTTCTGCAAAAGAATTAAATATTTCACAAGAATATAAAAATATTTTATTAGGCGCAGTGCAGAAGGCATATGAAAAACTTCAAGTTGACCAATTCACATTAGAAGCAAATCCTACAGTTGGATATCTACAGCAAAACTACTTATATAACTTCCTAAATAATCAATATAACTTATCGGACTGGGCTCTCCCTTATCCAATGTCTCCATCTCTGTATATACAACTTAAAAAAGTTTGCTTAGAGCTTAGTAAGGCTAGAATATTTTTACCGCACAATAATAATGTTGAGGCTGCATGTGCTATAGCAAAAAAATGGATTCAAGGAGAGCCACTTCGCTCAATTATCACACATCAGATGGATCGGTATCGTGATAATAGTTGCAATAAAAATGAACGAGATATTATAACTATTATAAATACAGATATCCGTTTCAAAATGGCTTCATCATTACGCTGCTATCAACTTATTTTCGCAAATGTGGCTCAAAGACGTGGTATTACCGTCAATAGCGTAAAATTGCATGGTTTTATTGAAGTTGGCGGATGTGATAGTCGTTTTGTTCAACTCGTGAACCTCGGACTTTCTAGAGAAACCGCAATTGAAGTTCACGGTATTTTAAGAAAAGAGATAGAGATTACCTCATTCGGAGATCTCAACTCCCTGTATAATACCGGTGCGTTGAATACCTTGCACCCAATAACAAAAAAGGAGATAGAAAAAATGTTACTGTAAAATATTTTTTGATATTAATGCCTCAAGAATGACTGCTTTAGCCGACTCTTCATCTACAATATTTCCCCTAAGCTGGACATAGATATTATGTGTCATATACACTTTATTAAAGTCAAGTTGTATTTTTTGGCCACCACTATCAACACCTTTGATAAAAAGTGTTGTACAACAATCATTATCAGCCAGATAGTCAACAGTAACTAGTAGATCTTCATGCGTAAATCGTCCTTCACCAAACTCTGAAACAGTCAGTTCCAATTTAGAACTACTTGCCATAAAAGGTGAAGCTTTTAATTCTCTGAATATATTTGGCATATCATCACTAGAGTCACTGAGTAAAGAAGGAGCCAAACAAAATCGAATTTCAGTGAACTCTGCTAGGTCATTGAGTTTTGTATATTCACTTTCTTCAGAAATAGGTTCGAGAGCAATTTTCGATGTTCGATCTTTTTTAAATTGCTGAAGCACGGTATTTGCCACGCTACGAACGCTTGCACTCGGGCCAGCGGTAAATCCTAAAAGGATCTTGCGTGCTGGGATTACTAAGTAATAGAACAGATCGCCGAGAATACCCTGATTTAAATGGATTGCCGAGATGGTACCATCCGCAAGAGCTTTCGCTTGCCAAGTTGTGCGCTCTCTCACGATCGATAAAAAGAAAAGTTTGTACTCGTTCTGTTCCAATGGAGCGTAGATTTTTATAAGATGTTTTTTATCTCGTATATTAAAAATCCGAACCGGTTTATCGACAGTCAAATTAGCTTGGTGGCTCGACACAAAATCTTCAAAGAAGTCATTACTTGTATCAATTGAAAAGAAACGAACAGTTATTTTCTTTTTAATTTTGTCCATATGACCTCCTGCACTTTCCTGCATCATCTTCCGCCGTTCCGGCAGATATCCGGCATAATTATACGCCGCCCGGACATCGTTTCTTTCGCTGTGGGCAAGCTGGCGTTCGAACCAGTCTCAGTTGTCGCCAAGCTCGTTCAGGAAGGTAGATGCCATAAAGCGAAAGCCGTGAGTGCATATCTAATGTTTTTCGTAACCCATACTGCGCAAAGCCGCAAGTGCCTATCGGCATCGAAAATTGAGCCGACACTTGATATCCCAAACCATCCCCCGCTTCTCAGGTTGATGCCAGCGGTCTCCAGCAGGCAATTCGTCGTAAAATTCCTTCTGAAAGCAAAGCCCGCCGAGGATTAGCCGTCCTTGGCGAGCTTCTTTTCGAACCTCTTGTCGGCGGCCCGGCCGTCGCTCCCCTCAAGCGCGAAAAGTCCATAACAGCCTAATTTTATATCATAAAATATGTCATGATTTTGGGCATACTTTATTATACGTTGCCTCGCATAAACTTCTAAAAGTTTTTTGCACAGTAATTTTGGACTTGACAAAGGTATAAAAAGCAAGGTAAAGACGCGACCGGCAACAAAACTTTTCGCCAAAATGACGAGAAAAGCTATGTATTTGGCATACTTATTGCACACACACACACACACACACACACACACACACACACACACACACACCTTCCAGCTTCGCTAGTTTTTCCCCGGTACGGCTTGGGCGTTCGCATGCGCCCCCGTCGAAAAGCCGCCGGGGATTTTCGTGTTTTAGCACCACTTTCCGCCGCGCTTTCCGCCGCATATTTCCCTGCCTTCCATACAGCGTTTTTCACTGTACCCTTCAGACCGCTCCGGGCACTGTCCGGGCGGCGTCCCTGACACGCGGGAGGATGGCATCATGATGATGGTCCCGACACATAAAGCCAAGGGCATACTCTCCGCGATGATCAAGCGCGCCCTCGAAGGCGAGCGGGTGTTCATCGAACGCTACAGCAAACCTGTGGTCGCGCTGGTTCCGGCCTCAATGGTCTGGCGGCCCAAACGCATCGGCCTTCTCGCCGGCAAACTCATCCTGCCGGAAAATTTGGCTCGGCAGTCCGAAGGCCCGGCCTGATGCGCGTGTTGCTCGACACCGACATTCTGCTCCGTACCCTTGCGGGCGACCCCCTTGTGGAAAAAAACATCGGTGACGTTTTGCTTGCCGAAGACACGGAAGTTTACGTCAGCGTCATTTCCTGGTGGGACATCGCCGCGCGCATCGCGTCCGGCAGCCTTCAGGCCGATCTGGACGAACTGCGCGAGGCTTCCGTGCAGAGCGGATTCTATGAACTCCCTCTGCACGGCGGGCATGTCCGCACGCTGGCAGGTCTGCCTTCCTGCGAACTGCACATCACGTCCTTTGACCGCATGCTCGCCGCTCAAGCCGAAACCGAACCGCTGCGCCTTATCAGCGCCAACCGCAAGCTTGCCGGATACACATCCATGCTCGTGCGGATTTAGCGAACAGACCGGCCGCGCCTACTGTCGAAAAGGAAATTCCGTTGAACGCCGTCCACCGCATCGCTCACGCCGTGTGGGCCTCCTTGCCGAGGCGCATTCGCCCTTATCTGCTGATTGAGCCGTTACGCCTTATGCTGCCGAAAGCGCTGAATCATTCAGGCGAAGGGCAGTGCTGCGTCGTAGGCTTCTTTTCCGCCCCTTCGGGACTGGGACGGGGCGCGCGGCTTTTTTTGCGTGAAAAGAATGAACAAGGGACGGAAACATGCGCTGTGGATATCACGCGCTTGACGATGCACGCTCCCGGACCCGCGACCGAAGCGTCCCGCTGCGCTTTACCGCCTGATGCTCTGGAAAACGGGACAGGGACCGTGGTCGTCCACGCCAACCCTCCCGCCTTTATGGCTGCGCTGTGGGCTGTGCGCAGGCTTTTGCGCGGCAAACGCGTCGTCGCCTATTGGGCCTGGGAACTGGAAGACATTCCGCATTATTGGACGCGTTGTCTTGATTTTGTGGATGAAGTGCTTGTGCCCGGCTCTTTTGTCGCGGAGGCGGTGCGCAAACACACGAACAAGCCGGTGCGGACGCATCCACACGCCGATTTCCCGCCGGCGCGCCCTCGGCAACGGGCGGGGAAACGCCCTTTCACAGTGTTGAGCTGTTTTGACTGCGGGGCGAATTTTTACAGAAAAAATCCTTTGGCGGCGGTGGCTGCCTTCAAAACAGCCTTTGGAGATGACCCCAATGCGCTGCTTGTGCTGAAAGCCGGCAACATGGAGCGTTGCCCGGAGGGGCGGCGTCTGCTGGCGAAAGCGGCGGACGGCCCGAATATTCGTTTCTGCTTGGGGAATTTTTCCGAAAGCGGCGTGGATGAACTCTATGCCGAGGCGGATGTCTATCTGTCGCTGCACAGGTCCGAGGGATACGGCCTGACCATACGGGAAGCCATGTCGCGCGGCCTGCCGGTGATTGCCACCGGCTGGTCGGGGAATATGGATTTCATGCGCGGCGCGGGTGTGCACCCTGTCCCGTATACACTTGTTCCTGTCGACGATCCGCAAGGGATGTACAACCTGCCGGGAGCGCGCTGGGCGGAGCCGGATATTGAAGCGGCGGCGGACATGCTGCGTCTGACGGCATCGGCAATACGCGGGAAGGCGTGTTCATGATTATCGCGCGCACGCCCTTCCGTATTTCCTTCTTCGGCGGAGGCACCGATTACCCGACCTGGGTGGAGAAACACGGCGGCGCGGTGCTTTCCACGACCTTCGACAAGTACTGCTATATCACCTGCCGCAAACTGCCGCCCTTCTTCGACCACAAGTACCGTATCGCCTATTCCAGACTGGAAAGAGTATCCAGTCCGTCGGAGATAGAGCATCCAGCCGTCCGGGCCGTTTTGCGCGATTACGCCTGCGGGCAGGGCATGGAAATACATTGCGATGATGATTTGCCCGCCCGTTCCGGGCTTGGATCAAGCTCCTCGTTTATGGTCGGCCTGCTGAACGCCGTACACGGTCTGTCGGGCAGGCGCGTGTCCCCCCGCAAGCTTGCCGAGGAGGCCATACGCTACGAACAGGATGTTCTTGCCGAGAATGTCGGCTCTCAGGATCAGGTGGCGGCGGCTTACGGCGGACTGAACATCATCCGCTTCCTCCGCGACGGTGATTTCCGCGTGGAACCGCTGATTTTGCCCCCCGGACGCAAGGAAGCGCTGGCCGCGCGCCTGATGCTCTTTTTCACGGGCTTTTCCCGCATCGCATCCGATATCGCCGGAGAACAACTCGAGAAGATGTCCGCCAACGCACGGCAACTGACCGCAATACGGGAGATGGTGGACCAGGGTGTGGATATTCTGGTTTCCGGCACGGACTTGCGCTGTTTCGGCGAACTTCTGCACGACACATGGACGATAAAGCGCGGACTTTCCGAAAAAATCAGCAACGATGCCATTGATGCCGTCTACGCGCGGGCGCGCGGGGCGGGCGCCATAGGCGGCAAGCTGCTCGGCGCGGGCGGCGGCGGGTTCCTGCTTCTTTTCACAGAGCCGGCACAACAGGACAATGTACGGAAAGAACTCGGCAAATTGATACATGTGCCGTTCAAATTCGAGAATGACGGAGCAAGTATTATTTATTACAGCTAATTGCTTAATGGATTATGCACGGAACAGACAATTGGAGAACATCATGCGCGACAGCGGACTTATTGAAGAAGCCGGCGGCCTTTTCTAGGGCGCCGAATCTGCACGAAAACCTGCCGAGATCTCCTCTTCGCAGGAACAGCCTGTTCAAAAATTTCCAATGGAAAATGTGGTACGGAACGATCCGCTTCTTGAAGAAAAATATACTTTTTTTTCCAACAATCCATATGATGCGGAATATTTTATGCAATATATCTATGGTTTTATTTGTGATAAAGGAGATCATGTCATTGATGTCGGTGCGCATAGCGCTATACACACTATCCCTTTATCCACTTTTGTCGGAGGACGAGGCTCAGTATATAGTTTTGAAGCTATACCATATCTTTGTAATCGACTAAATAAATTATATAAAAATAAATATATTTTTCATGATAATGTGAAAGTCTTTAATGTTGCATTAACTAATTATGACATTGCAGCCAAGAATAAATTTATCGATTTTAATCATGTGTGCGATTTAGAAGGTTATTCCGGAATTGTGCTGCGTCCTGACGCAAAAAGCTGCAAGATAGAAAAGATTAATGTACAATGCGCTGCGCTGGATAATATTATTCAGGTTAATAATACTATAAAATTCATTAAAATTGACGTGGAAGGCGGCGATTTTGATGTATTGCGCGGAGCAAGGAGGATTTTATCTACCAGTAAAAGTGTTGTCATATTTGAATCTGGAAGACAATATGCCGCTGATATGTATAGCTATTCAAAGAGTGATTTCTTTGAGTTTTTTGAAGAGCTTGGCTATGAGCTATTTACCTATACAGGCGAACGCTTTACGGAAGACATGTGGGATAGTCGCTATTGTTATTGGGAAACTTGGGCTATTCACCGGGAATCTCCGTACTTGAAATTTTTTTCTGAGAAATA
>JAIRZR010000444.1 GCA_031267155.1 Prevotellaceae bacterium
GGGATACAGCAGAATCAGATTTTGAGGACCTGCGCCTCCTCCTGCCCAGCGTCCGGGAAGTTGCGAGGACACAAGCATGTCGAACGACAGTATGCTTTTATATGCCGGCGTGCGGATAATTCCTGCGATGGTCAGCGTTTTCCGGACAGCCAGATAGTCGAAGGTTTTTCCGAGCGGGTCTTCACTGCCGAAAATCTTTGCCGCAAACGCCTCCGTGATCAATACGTCTTCCGGACGGCGGATGTTATTCACTCCGGCAATCACCGGATAGTCGAGGATTTGCAGGAAAACAGTATCAATCGACAGCAGTCCTGCGCCGTATGTCTGATTGTTGACCGCAATCTGTCCATTGCCGGAGTATCTGAATGAAGCATGTTTCTCTACTCCCGGATTTCCGGAGAGATCGACAAGGCTTTTGTCTTTGTCCGGATTGATATTGATGAGTCCCTCATCTTTGTTGAACTGTTCGGTTCTTACCCTGTAAATCCGGTCAAGTTTGGTGTTGAAACCGTCCACCGTCAGTTCGCTGTGAACATAACGGGCAATGATTATCGCGCAGGCAAGGCTTATAGCCATGCCCGCCATGTTGATAATCGAATACATTCTGTAATGTATCAGTGTCCGTAAAGCAAGTCTTAAATGTATCATAATCACATTAATAAGTAAAATATTATCTAAATAATGTAATATAAACAGCAAAAATCATGCCAAAAATATAATTTGCTATAAATCATCCATATACTGTTTCAGCATTTGTTTGAAGAATACAAAAATGTGCGATTTCGCACGTTTTTTGTGCGAAATCGCACACTTTTGAGAAAAACACGAAAACTAACTTGAAAGCGCGTCTATATATCTTTGATTTATATCAAATTATGAAATCGGTAAAAAAAGCAGTTTTTGTGCGAAATCGCACACGGCTTTTTTTGTAAAGATGCAAGGTGGAAAAAATTAAGATTATATCGCACCTGACGGGAATTACAAATCCGGTCATGATACATTGTTAAATTGTGCGCTGGCTAAAATTGTGATATAAAAATGTAGAGATGCTTCGTGTCTTTTGACGCCGTAGGCGTCCAATTTTGATAACCCCGTGCAAGCGAAGCGCAGCCCGGGGTAAACCGTCCAAGTTGCGTCAGAACTCCGAAGGAGTTCAATTCCCTGCGAGTTTAATGGGAAGAAACTGTTCAAGCTTGCGCTTGATTCAAGTCCTTACGGAGTTGTGGAAGATGCTGTACCCCCGAACTGCGCTACGCTTGTTCGGGGTTATCGAAATTGGACGCCTTACGGCGTCAGTCTGCAATGCACAAAACTGCTCCGCGTGTGGTATAAATTGTCCGTAGGACATCAATATCAATAGAAATAGTCCAATACACACACCACAACCCCGTTAGGGATTGAATACCGGGACATTTTGTAATTCGGATGAAAGTGCAGTAAACAATTTCGCCACTTGCCATCGCATGCAAGCCTTAAAAGGCGTAGTCTCCAGACTACGTCGCGCTAAAAGCAAGGCTCAAGCCTTGCAAAATGCAAAAACAGAAAATAAAATAAACAGTTTCATGGCTGATTATTTTGCTTACCTTTGCCCCGATAAAAATTTTAATAACATGATACGGAATGCGGATAAAAAACTCATCCGGCACGGATTTGGCTTTGAAATATTAATATTTATAATATACTTACATTATGACGAATGTACCAATAGGAATGAAATCGACGGTGGAAGAAATCCGGCAGCGATTTGACGGCGAGGTTGAACGGTTTACCGATTTGAACACCGGGCAGATTTCGATAATTGACGCCAAATATTCTCTGGAATTGATTACGGAAGCTGCCAAAAGGCTTGTTCCCCACGCAGAAAACCTGCTGGACGTCGGTTGCGGCGCCGGTAACTGTACTTTGACAATGTTGCAGAAAATACCAAACCTGAACTGCACTCTGGCGGATTTGAGCAAACCGATGCTGGACAGGGCATTTGAACGCATATCCTCGCAGACGGAGGGAAAAATCGAAACCGTGCAGGGCGATATTCGCAATATGGCGTTAAGGGAAAATCACTTCGACATTATTTTGGCAAGCGCTGTCCTGCACCATCTGCGCGACGACGGCGACTGGGAAAACGTGTTTGCCAAACTGTATCGCATGCTGAAGCCCGGCGGATGTCTTATGATTTCGGATCTGATCAGTCATGACATCGGTGTGCTGACTGAATATTTTTGGCAAAAGTATGCCGACTATCTTGACAAAACAGGCGGACAGTCCTACCGCCAAAAAGTATTTGACTATGTGGCAAAGGAAGATTCGCCGCAGTCGATCACCCGGCAGCTGGAACTGATGAAGAAAACCGGATTCGCAAGCGTGGAAATTTTGCATAAGAACGTATGTTTCGGCGCCTTTTGCGGACTAAAGCAGAAAACGGTATGAACAGCGACAGGACGAATGCCCTGCTGGAATTTGACGCCGGACATGTATGGCATCCCTATACGTCTGCCGTTTCTCCATTGCCCTGCTTTATGGCGGAATCGGCTGAAGGAGTGTATATCAAGCTGGCGGGAGGTAAGAAAGTTATCGACGGAATGTCTTCGTGGTGGGCTGCCATTCACGGCTACAACCATCCGCGCCTGAACGAAGCGCTCGTGAAGCAGCAGGAGAAAATGAGCCACGTCATGTTCGGCGGACTGACGCACGAGCCGGCAGTCAGGCTCGCTCAAAAACTTGTTGACATGACTCCCGCAGACATTCAGCACGTGTTTTTCTGCGATTCCGGTTCGGTTGCTGTTGAAGTGTCGATGAAAATGGCTTTGCAGTATTTTCACGCACGCGGAAAACCGGGTAAATGCCGGTTTGCAACTGTCCGTTCGGGATATCACGGCGATACCTGGAATGCAATGTCGGTCTGCGATCCGGTAAACGGAATGCATTCCATTTTCAGCAATTGCCTTCCCGTACAGTTTTTTGCAGACATGCCGAAGATACCGTTCGGCGGAACGTGGAACGAAGAAGATATCGGCAGCGCGGAAAATATTATTGCCGGACATCATGAAGAGATAGCGGCATTCATCATCGAACCGATTGTGCAGGGAGCCGGCGGAATGCGTTTCTATCATCCGGAATATCTGAGACGCTTGAGGGAACTGTGTACTCAATACGATATCCTGCTTATTGCCGACGAGATAGCCACGGGATTCGGACGCTCGGGGACAATGTTCGCCTGCGAAAAGGCGCCGGTTACCCCCGACATTATGTGCGTGGGCAAGGCCCTGACAGGCGGATACATGACTCTTGCCGCAACTTTGACCACAGGGCATGTCGCCAAAACGATATCCTCGAAAAGTCCGTACGTGTTTATGCACGGACCCACTTTTATGGGAAATCCATTAGCCTGTGCGGTAGCCTGTGCAAGTCTGGAGCTTATAGCCGAAAATCCGACGCTTGAAAAAATAGCCGGGATCGAAGCTCTGCTGAAAACGGAACTCCAGGAGGCATGGAACATGGATTCGGTTGTGGACGTAAGGGTATTGGGCGCTATCGGAGTTATAGAAGTCAGGGAAAATGTCGATATGAAAAGAATCCAGCCGCTGTTTGTCGAAAACGGCGTATGGATACGCCCTTTCGGAAAACTGATATACACAATGCCTCCATACATTATTACAGAAGAAGAACTCCAGGCCCTAATCAAAGGAATGATGAAAACAATGAAAACGGTATTCGCCTAATGATGGTGAATGTTTGAATGATTACGCAAAAGTAACATTTTTTATTGCATAAATGAACATGGGCTATATTTTCAAGTCAGATGATAACCTCACAAAATTATCCCACACGTGGTATAAGACACTTTTAGTTTTTAACTATTAACTATTTAGTTTTGTTTGTCGCTGCTTTTTTCCGGGCGGTTTCAAACTCGTCCTTAAGTTTGGCAATCACTTCCTTGACGCTACTGATTTTGTTGGCAAGATATGCATTCGCTCCGGCAAAAGCGTATCCCTTGTCCATGTTCCCCCTGAATGCGTTATAGAGAGCCCTGATAATGCAGTAGGGACTTTTGGTGTAATCGCAGGTCTTGATGCATCGGTACGGACAGCCCTTCGGCTTTTCCCTGCCTTCGTTCACGCTGCGGATAAATTCTCCGTCAAAAGCGCGTCCTGGCATTCCGACAGGGCTTTGAATAATCATCATGTCTTTTTGTGAAGAATCGATATAGACCTGTTTAAAAACAGGCGATGCATCACATTCATCGGTAGGGACAAAAATACTGCCCATCTGTACCCCTGTTGCTCCAAGCCGGATAAAACGCAGAATGTCTTCACCCGTAGAAATCCCTCCGGCAGCAATGACCGGAATCGTTTTTTTATCGCTGTAACGGGCTGCGGTGGCAACTACTTCCGGTATTAAACACTCGAGCGAATGACCTTCGTCTTCAATCTGTTCTCTCTTGAAACCCAAATGTCCTCCCGCTTTCGGACCTTCCACGACAATCGCATCGGGGAGATAGTTGTAATTGGCATTCCATTTGTCGCAGACGATTTTGGCTGCACGGGCAGAAGAAACAATTGGAGCCAGAAGCGTCCTGCTATCGTCGGTAAGGAACGAAGGCAAGTCCAGCGGCAGGCCGGCGCCGGCGAATATGATGTCGGCCTTTTCCGTTATCGCCGTGCGAACCATATCGGCGTAGTTCGACAGGGCAACCATGATATTCACCCCGATTATGCCTCTGGTCTTTTCCCGCGCTTTACGGAGCTCCTCCTTAAGTCCCCAAATGCAGTTTTTCAGATAATCGCCGGAATCCTGTCTGTACAGCAGGCCCAGTCCGGCACACGATATAACTCCAACCCCGCCTTCGTTTGCAACGGCGGAAGCCAGTCCCGAAAGCGAAACGCCTACACCCATACCGCCCTGAATGATTGGCAGTCGTATTTCCATGTTCCCTATAAAAAATGATTTCATAATTTTCAAAAAGTGTCCATAACACTGTATTATTTTAAGCCGCAAAGATAGGAAAATAAATTGAAAAACTGTTTTAAGCCGTTTACAGTCGAAATATTATTTTGAGTCGCCGGGAAAAATGCATATAAGCTAAACGAAAACTTTCAGAGTTAAAAACTAAAAATGCTTGTCTCCTTCGGTCAAGTGAAAAGACGAAAAAACTGAATAATAAATAATTAGTTGAATTTGCAAAATAAACATATTGTGATAGTAAACAACCATTTAATAGATTTACTTGACTAAAGTGGATAAGCAATAAACTAAAAATGCTGGCGCGCGCCAGCATTTTTAGTTTTTAACTTTTAGTTTTTAACTCTGAAAGGGATTATTTTTTCGACAAATCCTTTATTCTAAGATTTCTAAATTTGACTTCCGAACCGTGTCCGAGGAAACCGATATGTCCGCTTTTATTTGACAGACCCGGATGTTTATGTTTGTCGGCGGTGGCGGTGAAATTCCTGCTCGCTTCGGCGATATCTCCGTCTAAAATCACTGTTCCATTAAGAGTTAC
>JAIRZR010000454.1 GCA_031267155.1 Prevotellaceae bacterium
CCCCCGCAAAGGCGCAGCCACACAAATCCGTCCGACATCCGGCAAAAACGAATATTACTACGAAGTAGCCGAATTTATCAATCTCATCCTGTCGGGACAGAAAGAATCATCCGTAAACACCCTCCACAATTCCCTGGTCACAATAGAGATATTAGACGAAATACGCCGCCAGCTAAACATCCGTTTCCCCGCCGACAAAACGTTGTAGAGACGCGATGCATCGCGTCTCTACGGGTGATATTAAAATACAGGATGAAAAGATCCATCCGTCATCGCCATCGTCGTTGTTGTTGTTCGTAGAGACGCGATGCATCGCGTCTCTACCCTAATGGCTGCATCCTTAGAATGACCAGCCGAGGCGGATGAAGGGGTTGCAGGATGTTCCGAAGGAACGGGCGCGGACTTTGTTTTCGAGCGGGTCGGAGGTTTCTCTGTCGCCGTCGATAGTGGTCTCAATGCTTTCGTGTTTGAGTGATTGAGACCGGAACGAGAGGCCTAATTCGGCTCCGACGTACAGATTTTTAGAGAAATAGTAATTGAATCCGCTGAATACGCCCACTCCGAAGATGCTTGTCGGGTCGTCGGAGTTTTTGATC
Organism: Prevotellaceae bacterium; assembly: GCA_031267155.1. Taxonomy (GTDB): domain Bacteria; phylum Bacteroidota; class Bacteroidia; order Bacteroidales; family UBA932; genus JAIRLF01. The sequence goes on from JAIRZR010000454.1 coordinate 597, forward strand.
ACTTGCCTGTAATCCTCCGATTGTGTGACGGATTTGTTGGATTCTGTGATGATGATCAGTTCCGCGCCGAAGTAGGGGGACAGGTTTTTTGTTCCCGGAAGGAAGCTGATCAGTCCCGGCGTGAAACTGAGCTGAGTCGCTCCGGCGCTTACTTTTTCCCAGTCTTCATCCTTCAGCCCATTGTCGTTGGACAGGGATACGCTCTGAAACCCGATCCCGACCCGGAAGCCGAAATTGTCGGAAGTCATGTAAACGGCCTTGATTTGCCCTTCCTGAAGTTGAATACTGTTTTCTGTTGCGAACGGTGATAATCCGGCTTCCAGCATCAGTGTGCCTTTTTCGGGTTTGTTACTTTCCTGCGCCCGTATCACCGTGATGGAGAGCGCAAACATTACTGCTAAAAATAAAAATTTCTTCATTGCTTTTTTGTTTATTAAATTCATATTGTTGATTATTATAAAATTATGTACACAGGTACACGGTGTAGAGACGCGATGCATCGCGTCTCCGCATCGCATCTCCGCATCGCATCTCTACATCGCGTCTCTACTTTGCACGAACGAAATGCATGACGACAAAACCGAGTTCCTTGACTGCTAACTTGCTGCTACTAAGTTCCGTTATCTCATCAACTTCTTTTCTCGCATCATACATTTCCCACACGTAGATTTCGGTTTCTTTCGCGTTTACCCACTCCCATTCAAATCTTTGGGTTGTATTTTCCTCTTTCAGAATAACGGTAAAAAATCCTGTTCTTGAGTAGTTTATATAGGAGCCTTTCATTTGGCGGTCCGCATCCTTTTCCAACTCCGATTTCCAGTTCCTTCCCGATATCTCCAGAAATTCTTCTTTTATATCTTCCGGCACTTCGCTTTCGATTATCGTCGTGTGGTCATACAGCCATGTCTTGCAGAGCATGTCGGTACGGTCCGACGACGGAATGAGTTCTTCGGCTTTGGTCGTTGCGTATATTTCCGATTTTCCGCCGGATTCCGGTATGAAAACAAACTCAAACTCTTCGTCCTCAACGGAGACGATGTCTATTGTCCCAAGGCCGGACAGGATGATTTGTTCCCCTTTCTCCTTGTATGTTCCGAAGTGTAGCGGCTTAATGTCCGATTCGGGCAGATACATGTGCGAGAGCAGGAAGGGCATGTTCCCGGCGGCAATGTTTGCAAACAGCTTGCGTTGAGGGGATGGCTCCGCGCTGCTTCTCGGGGCGATACCGTTTTCATAAGTAAAGTAAAAGCCGTCGCCGGTAAATTCGAACGAGGCATACGTAGCGGATGAGCCGTTGCTTATCCATTTGGCCTGAAGACTTTTCCTTATTGTATTTTTGTCTTCTCTTTTGCCGTCATTTTCGTCTTTGCTGCATGATGCAGACAGCATGATGGCCGACAGACTTATGAGCAGCCATGATGATGTGTTTTTAAAATTCTTCATATAATATTTCTGTTTTAAATTAATATGTATCGTGTATGTTGTGTACAGACGCGATGCATCGCGTCTCTACGGGTGATATGAAAATTACGGGATGAAAATGTCCATCTGCCATCGTCATTGTCGTTGTTGTTGCTGTTGCTGTTCGTACAGACGCGATGCATCGCGTCTCTACGGGTGAAATGAAAATTGCGGGATGAAAATATCCATCCGCCATTGTCGTCGTTGTTGTTGCTGTTTGTACAGACGCGATGCAACGCGTCTCTACGGGTGATATGAAAATTACGGGATGAAAATATCCATCCTCCATCTTCGTCGTTTTTGTTGTTGCTTTTCGTAGAGACGCGACGCAACGCGTCTCTACACCGTGTACCTGTATCCAAATTTATGTTGTGCATAGTGTAGTTTAATATTTAAAAGATAGAAATTTTCCTTACCGTATCGCCGGCTTTTACAATATAAACCCCTGCGGGCAATGCAATCACCGTTTCACCTGCAGGAATAGCCAACTGTTTCTGCAAGGAACCTTCCGGGGTGAAAACGCTCAGGCGGGCGGCCGTCGGAGTGGTGATATAAAGATTGCGGCCATACGACCGGATTGCCGTCCCGCTGAGGGTTGGCGCTTCGTTGCCGGTTGCCGAATTGAAGGTTACAGGAATGACGATTTCGTCTTCCCGGATCTCCGTGCCGTCGGCAAGTTTGAGTTCCAGCGATTTGACTTTCAATTCATAAACGCCGTCTTCGAGTGTGTTCTCGACATTATAAACCACCCGGACTACTTCGCGGAACGAGTTCGCCGAAGCGCTGCGTATGGCTTTGGGCGTTATTCCGAACGACCATACGCCGTTGCCTTTCTCCGTAACCCTCAAATCAAACCTGCTCGCCAGACTTTCCGTCAGCTTTGTAGCGATGTCATTCAATCTGAATTTTGCAGGCAGTACGACGTCAAAAGTAGCGGTGAAAGTCCCCGTTTCCGGAACTGCCAGCGATACGTTAAAACCGCCCTGACTGTTCCTTATCGGTGTCGGCTGTGCCGTTACGCCCTGTTCTTTGATGGTTTTGAAATCTTTCCATTGCGCCGCCGCTTCGTAAATCGCCTTCGTTCCCGGCGGCACATGAAGAATGGCGTTGGGAGAAATGTCCCTGAATACACCATTGCCCATTGCCGGCAAATCTTCCGCCGCTGTCCAGTTTACTGTTACGGAGGTTAATTGAGACGAGCGTTCAAAAGCGTTTGCACCGATGGAAATGAGACTTCCGGGAAGAGTAACGGAGGCAAGGTTCACATATTCGAAAAATTCCGACATTCTAACCGTTGTTATTCCGTTTGTTATCACAATATTGGCAATCGAACTTTTATATAATGCCCAGGGAGCCTGGCTGTCGGAATCAGATATGGTTCCTGTTCCGCTTACAGTCAGCGTACCGTCCTTTAATTCCCAATGAATGTTTTCGCCAAACCGACCGTCATAATTCGGCCCGCCGGGATCAAAATTATTTTCGTTTTCAATAAAAAAAAGAGACCCGATAGCGCTACTTACGGTTATTCCTTGTGTTATAGCTATCCCGTTACCGGAGTTAATTCCTGTTTTCACTCCGATATCCGAAATGATAGAATAGGCTGTTTCCCCGTTTATTATTTCATATTTTGAAAAAGAGAACACAAAATTATTTACTTGCGAAAGGTCTATTTTTTTTACTGTCCCCGCCTGTGCCAACTCATCAAGTTTGGAATAATCCGTCACCGGCTCGTCTCCCAATACATACAGCGCATCATCCTGCCGTACAGCATCAACGGCAAGTAATGTCCTGCGATTCATTATCTCTTCGGAAAAATAACCGTTAGCTTCATCAAAAATATCTGTATAAAATGCTGTACCCCATTCTTTTTTATCATTTGCAAAAAGATACCGGGTTCCCATCTTAATTAAATAACGGCCGACGCCAACCGATTCAAGCTCGAACGTTGTCGGATTGCCGCGCTCAACCCTGATGGCAATATCGCCATATTGAGCTGTTTCTGATAAATAACCATCCAAAGCATAAGCATGGAGATACCTGAATTTCACCTCTACATTCTGCGCAGATCCCATTCCTGTACCTGCGCATATCACACACATCATTAAAAAAAATCTCAAACGTTTCATCTATTTTGTATTTATAATTGTATTATGCGCAGGCTCAATTCGCTGTTCCTGTCGTGATCGACGGTTGTCGCCGCCGCACGGCTGGTAGAGACGCGATGCATCGCGTCTCTACGGGTATGATGTGAATCAATGCCGTGCGCAGTATAAACTAATGTTCCGTCCATCACTAATTTTTACTGCTTGAAACAGAGGACAGTCCTTCCGTATCGTTCGTAGCCGACCTTGTGCCCGAAGATGTTCGCTCCGACAAACCGTCGGGATCATAAACCAGTCTGCCTTGTCCGTTTTCTATCAAATTTCTATTCGGATCACCGCCATCGTCAATCATAAAAAGTGAGTATTGAAGGTTTCTGATTCCTTCCGGTGATATAGTGCCTGAAAATACATACGCCGTTTGCCATTGATGTCTGGACTGCTGGTCGGTTAAAGTCATTGCCACAAATACGGTAAACCTGTTACCTTCTCCCACAATATATGCGCCGGTTCCCATTCCCGATTCATTTCCGTGAACTATGTTGACTTTTACCGTCAGATTACTGTTGTTTTGATCGGAAAAAGTGATATATGAATCATAGAATTTGTGTCCAACGGAATAGTTATCCCTAAAGTTACTGGCCTTTAAGATACAGGGTGCCATTTTATATGTACCGGCAATAGCTGGCGGGGAACCGCCACCATAAATGGGTAGCCCCAAATCGATCATGGCTTGCTGTATCTCTTTTGGGACGATTCTGTTTATATCATCGGTAACTCCTTGCCCGTCCAGCGTTACAAATTCTTTAATTTCGCCGACAACCGTACCACTTGTGTTGGTTGCATACGCCATATAACGATATTTTGCCGCAGGTTCTAATCCTGTGATATTCCTGAAAAAACTACTTGAACCACTTCCCATAGATATTTTGGTTGCATCTGTCTGCTCATTTGGCGAATTTGAAACTTTTGAAAGATAAAATCCTTTATCGGTAAGCGATTTGCCGCCATCGGAAAATACTTCGCCATAAACAGTTATTCCGTTTGACGTCCTGTTGATTTCACCTGTAACTACGGCAATCCCGTCGCTCTTATTAAACACTCCGTTAATAGAGACTTCTTTGCTGGCTACAATTGGACGATCGTTATTGTCAAAACCATAAATAATTACTCCTACCTTGTTTAATCCTTTGATTAAAAATCTTCCGGGATATCTATAAGTATAAGAATTATCGCCATATAATTCTATATCAGGAATATTCGCCCATGAATTATTGAGAGATATAACACCTTGCGTGACTCTTGAAAATCCGGTCCATCTTAAAGACAAAGAAATTTCACTTACTGTAGAAACAGACGTAAATTCTTCACTCCAGTTATCAATAAAGACTTCTCCTGTTTTGTTTTTTTGCTCAACCAATGACATATTCCATTTTTCACCTTCATAAGGATAATGTAGTAAATAGGCTGAATAGTTGTGTTTGAAAGCTTCGGGCAGAAGATCTATCGATTCTTTAAGTGTATAGCCATTTAACAGGAATACAGATAGATATTGCATGGTTTCACGACCTATATAATCTTCGTCGCTATATCCTATTGTAACGCCTACACCTTTTTTATGCAACATCCTGCCGAATTGCCTGTCCGTAGTTTTAGTTTCCATTCCATGGCATGATATTGTTAAAAAGAGCGTATTGGGAAATGAATTGTCAGCATAATGATTATCGATATATTTGTCTGAAATCATAATATACCGCTTCCTTGTTGTTTCATCTCTAATGCCATTTTGTGTAAAAGGGATCATCTCTGCCGATATTTCGTCATTTTGCCATAGCAAATCTTCTTTTAGCTCTCTAAAAAAGCCAGTTAGACCGTTTCCTTTTATCTCTCGTCTTACTCCTGTTGTAAACCATATATTATTACCCATATTACTTCCATGAGTAGCCAAAATAATGACGCCATACTTATTTAAGTCGGACTTGAAAAAATCCAGATCCGCATCCTCTTCCGTAATGACTTTTGCGGAATACCCGGCGTTATCAAAATGCTTTTTCAAACTGAGACATACTTCATCTGTAAATGCTTCATTTTCGAAATCGGCGCCAAGGATATTGATGATTCCAACGTCTTTATTCCCAGGAAAATACCTGTTGGACTCGCCGCTTCTGGTCGTTACAGGATTGTTTTCCGTCAACAGTTTTTCTGCCTGTTCACTCAGTGTAAATAAATCGGGCGTATCCTCTACCACGAGTGGTCTCGCCCAACTGACTAATCCCCCTCTTTCAAACCTGATCACTAATCGATCATCTTGCATCCAGGCGTCTTTTACCGATTTCAACTTTTTATATTCGGACACTAAGGACATGACTTGTTCCCTGTCGAACTGTTCCTCGCCAAAGAGATCATCCGCTGTCAATGAAATTGTTTCAAAATCCTCATTGATTTGTTCTTTCTCTTTTTCTGTCAGCGGTTTAATCTCTTCTTCGTCTTTGTCTTTGTTAAAAATATCGTCGATAAAATCGCAACTAAGCAAGCATAAGCAGCTTGCAACTACTGTCAATAAGTACTTAATATACTTCATCATTTTTGTAAACATAATATATAACATTAATAATTAAACATTCTATCTATTTATACTGTATGTGGCCTTACACAGGTACGGTGTAGAGACGCGATGCATCGCGTCTCTACGGTACAATCTGCATCTCACAATATTAAACCACGAACAGCATAATAACATGTAAAAAATAAGATGGCATTTTATGCTGTATGTAGAGACGCGATGCATCGCGTCTCTACGGAGCAATCTGCATCTCACAATTTTAAACCACATACAGCATAATAACGTGTAAAAAATAAGATGGCATTTTATGCTGTGTGTAGAGACGCGATGCATCGCGTCTCTACGTGAATTGGTGTCGTGCGCAGTATAAGTTTCCATTTTTTTACACATTATTTAAAATCTCGCTGTTATCGGAGTCGTATAGTATCTTCCGGAAATCTGATTGGTCGGCCTATATACTAAAGTAAATATACTTGTACCGGAAGTGGAACTCAGGGGTGCTGTTATATCAATATAGGAAACTCCGGTAGAAACGCTTTTCCTGTTAATATACCCAATGTCATAGCTGATACATAGACTAGCTCCGACAACATACAGATAGCCTGAGGAAGAAAACAATCCGTTATCACATTTTTTCACTCTGAAGGTAATTGTTCTTGTGGACGAATCATACGACTGCACGGTTGCCGAGATCGTTCCTGCAGTATAAGTTTCGCTGCCGCATACGGATGAACCTGACGAACAGGATGTGTAAGTGCCCGATGCGGGAGTGAAAGTAGGAACGGCATAGGTTCCGGAACCTGATACGGATATGTACTGCGTTCCGTTCGATGCATTGGAAGATACGGAGATATTGCCATTGTATGAGGTTAGCGTCGTCGGGCTAAATGTGATAAGTACACTTTGTGATCTTCCGGCCTCAATCGTTCCTCCCGACCAGTTTGCACTGTAGGCGAACGGACAGCTTATCGAGTTGACTGTCAGCGTGCCTGTTCCCGTATTCGTTATCGTCAATGTATTGTGAGTAGAGCTTCCGATATTTACATTGCCGAAATTCAGGGGGCCGGACAGGGAAATGCTTGGAATTGCCGGTTGGGCGCCTGTTCCCGATATGGCTATGGTATGCGGACTGCCGGATGCATCGGAAGCAACGTATATACTGCCATTGTATGAGGTTACACTCGTCGGGTTGAAGGTGATCGTTACATCTTTTGTTCCTCCGGCCTCAATCGTTCCTCCTGCCCAGTTTGCACTGTAGCCGGTCGGACAATTGATCAGGTTGATGTTCAATAAGGCTGTTCCCGTATTCTTTATCGTCAATGTCCGGGTAGCAGAGTTTCCGATGTTTACACTGCCGAAATTCAGGGAACCGGACAGGGAAACGCCCGGAGCCGCCGCCTGATTGCCTGTTCCCGATATGGCTATGGTATGCGGACTGCCGGATGCATCGGAAGCAACGTATATACTGCCATTGTATGAGGTTGCACTTGTCGGACTGAATGTGATCGTTACATCTTTTGTTCCTCCGGCCGCAATCGATCCTCCCGCCCAGTTTGCACTGTAGCCGGTCGGACAGTTGATCAGGTTGATGTTCAATAAGGCTGTTCCCGTATTCTTTATCGTCAATGTCCGGGTAGCCGTGCTTCCGATGTTTACACTGCCGAAAGCCAGAGATCCGGACAGGGAAACGCCCGGGGCCGCCGCCTGGGCGCCTGTTCCCGATACGGTTGCGGAATGTGGGCTGCCGGATGCATTGGAAGAAACGGAGATACTGCCATTGTATGATGTCGCACTCGTCGGTTTAAATGTGACGGTTACATCTCTTGTTCCTCCGTCCGCAATCGATCCTCCCGTCCAGTTTACACTGTAGCCGGTCGGACAGTTTATCGAGTTGACGGTCAACGGGGCTGTTCCTGTATTCCTTACCGTTAATGTCCGGGTAGCCGTGTTTCCGATGGTTACACTGCCGAAAGTCAGAGAGCCGGACAGGGAAACGCCCGGGGCCGCCGCCGGGGTGCCTGTTCCCGATACGGCTACGGAATGTGGACTGCCGGATGCATTGGAAGAAACGGAGATACTGCCATTGTATAATGTTAAACTTGTCGGCTTAAATGTGACGGTTACATCTCTTGTTCCTCCGGCCTCAATCGATCCTCCCGTCCAGTTTACACTGTATCCGGTCGGACAGTTTATTGAGTTGACGGTCAACGGGGCTGTTCCCGTATTCCTTATCGTCAATGTCCGGGTAGCCGTACTTCCGATGGCTACACTGTCGAAAGCCAGGGAACCGGACAGGGAAACGGCCGGAGCTGCTGCCTGGGTACCTGTTCCCGTTACGGTTATGGAATGTGGACTGTCGGGTGCATTGGATAACACTTGAATCGTTCCGTTATAAGGCGGATACGTCGCTGTCGGTAAAAATGTGATTGTCACATCCAGCGACTTCGTTGCTTCCAGGCTGAAACCGCTATTTGAATAAATACAGTTATAACCCGGAGGACAGGATATCCGACTGACATCTAATCTTGCATTACCCGTATTCTTTACCGTTAATGTCCGGGTAGCGGAGCTTCCGACGGTTACACTGCCGAAAGTCATGGAGCCGGACAATGAAACCTGTGGCTGTGTTACGGCAGCCTCCTGAGTTTTAAATGACCAGACATCACTGTGAACGCCCTGAGTATTATCGCCGTATGCGACTACTTTCCAGTAATACTGTGTTCCCGCCGATAACGATACGGTATGTGTTGTTGCCGTTTTTTGTCCGTCGGTGTAACGATTCATACCATCTCTTGATGTACCGATATATAAATCATGAGATACGGCGCCGGAACTGCTCCAGTTCAACGTTGTTGATGTGGATATGCCTGTTTGTCCGTCTTTCGGAATGGGACTGCTTGGATTATCCGGAAGTCGGGCCTGAGTTGTAAATGTCGCATTACCGCTACTGTAATAATAATTCCCGTCACTGGTTTGGACATACGCCCGGGCGTAGTAAGTTCTGCCGACAGATAGCCCGGTGGTAAGCGCACAGGTGAATTGGTTTGAGTTTTCTGTTGCAGTGCTTTTATTATGGCTTACGGTGGGAGAGGAAGTTTCGGAACTGTAGCAAATACCTCTTACGGATATCGTTGCGCCATTGGCGGTTACGCTGCCGGTGGCCGTTGCTGTCGTTGGGCCTGTAGAGGCTGCGGAAATAATGCTTACGGTGGGGGTAGCTACATTTTTTGGCGTTGTAAATGTCATATAACTGCTACTGTAATAATAATTTCCGTCACTGGTTCTGGCATACGCCCGGACGTGATAAGTTCCACCGGCAGATATCCCGGTGGTAAGCGTACAAGTGAATTGGTTTGAGCTTCCTGTTGCAGTGCTTTTATTATGGCTTACGGTGGGAGAGGTAGTTGTCGAACTGTAGCAAATACCTCTTTCGGTTATTGATGCGCCATTAGCAGTTACGCTGCCGGTAGCCGTTGCCGTTGTCTGGCTTGTAGGGGCTGCGTAAGTAATGCTTACGGTGGGCTTAGGCACACTTGTCTCAACACCCTTGCCGGTAACGGGAATGCCTATATGATCTCCATTGGACGCATTGGATGTTATGGTAATATATCCATCATAACTGATGGCTTTATCAGGTGTGAACGTGATGATTAGATTCTCGCTTTTCCCAGTCGCAATTGTTTTTGTTGTCCAATTCACATTATAACCTGACGACGGAGCAATAGAAGTGATTTTCAGATCGGCATCACCCAAATTTGAAATTTTAATCGTCTTGGAAACGGACGTATTAAGATTAACATTGCCGAATGCACACGTTTCGTATGGCTCAAATGACAGGGAAGGCTCTTTTTTAGGTGTTTCTATACATCGTCCGCGAATCGGAATGGTTTGTGTGCCATTTGAGGCATTGGAATAAACCTTAATATCTCCGTTATAGCCGCCTACGAGCAATGGTGTAAATGTAACTTCCACACTTTGTGTTGCTCCGGCGTCTATCCATCCATTTGACCATTTGGTGGCCTTATATGCAGTATGAGGAAATTCAATGGACGTTACTTCAAGTGAAGCCTCTCCCGTATTTGTTAGAATAAACGATTTTATTTGGGATTGATTTTTGTACTCATCATTAAATGTCAGGTTACTGGACCCAGAAATAGTACGGTCAAATATACGATAACTTCCTGTAATACCTTTTTTTTCGTTAAATTTATAACGAAGATGCGTTTCTTTATGATATTCTTTTCCTTCTTTATAATGAATCGGCTCAACAAGCCGATCGTTTTCTCTAAGAAAAGCTAAAGTTTCATTAAACGTATTCCCAGATAAAAGACTTTGAAATAAAAAACCTCCTGCGTCTGGACCTATACAATCACTCTCTTCCCAGCAAACAAATATATCTGCACCTTTTTTTATAAATGCATTAGCCATTAAAAAATTATTTTCGCCACCATTAATAACACCCATGCTTTTGCACGCTACCGTGTACACAAAACAATTTGTAAAATCATTTACTGAATTTGTAATAAATGCCTCTGAAACAGAATAATGATTATCGTCAACTTCTACTTCTTTTCCATCAATAATTTTTGTATAAGAAGATTGTCTTGGAATAATTACTCCCGGTATCCTTAAAGAAAAAGGTTCCTCGGCAGGTTCTCCTGTTGCTATCCAAACATGATTATCATTAAAATGTCCATGAGCAATAATCACTATCACGCCGTAACCTTTTAATCCTGATTTAAAAAAATCAAGTTTTGCCGATTCTGCATCTTTTTTAGTAACTTCCCACCCTTTATCTCCAAAGAATTCAGTTAAATATTTGATCAATTTGTTATTTATATCACGATTTTCTTCCGATTGCTGATTTATAATGCATATTCGTTTAGGATTTTTGCTTCTTGTTTGTATAGTGGTTTCAGGTATTGCTTTTTCTTGTGTACGCAATTCGTCAACAAAATGGGATGGAAAAGAAACTGTATCATAGAGAATTTTACTCCATATAAATTCAAAGCCGGTTATGAATTTGACATACAAGTCAGAACCTGACATCTCTACTTTTTCTACATCTTCCATTTTTTCGTATTGCTCTGCAAATACTTTTAAACCTTCTATTACATCCTCACTTTTCATAATAGAATCCACCGATGTATCAATTTTATGGAATACTTTTTCTACTCTTTCTTCCGGGGTTAGTTTTTCGTCTTCTACGATAATGATTTCGTCCGTATCAAGTTTATCCGAACTGTGTTTCTCGCATCCCGTAAACATCAAAACACATCCCAATGCAACCCCAAGCATCACCCGGCTGCTTATTTTTAATCTGTCAAAATACACTCTTTTCATCTTTCAAACGATTTATTAATTACTGTTTTATTGTCATTATTGATCCCTGCCTGTTCCGTATCAATGATTCCACCGGCAAATGCTCCTTTGCTTTTTCTAAAAAGGTAAGGAGCTTTTCACAAAAAGGTAAGGAGCTTTTTATAAAAACCTCCTTTGCTTTTTTGTAAATCCTCCTTGCCTTTTTTCTCATTACTTCTTCGCACGTGGCATGACGTAGAGACGCGATGCATCGCGTCTCTACAGCCCGGTACCGTGATAATTTTGTACGATGTACGTTCTTGCCGGGCGATGATTGTCGTGTACGTGCGTTTCTGTTCATTACTTTTCCTTGCTCTTTTCGAACGTCAGATTGTTCAACACCTCTTTCAGGTCAGCACCTGGGCGGAAAATCACTTTTTTTGATTTGATCAATGAAGTGGTGAATTTTTCCTTTGTCTCGGAACTGCCGCTGCTCACTCCAATCCGGAACGATCCGAAATCGCCGAAATGAACGATTTTTCCTTCGCTCAATTCTTCGCCCATCACCTGCGTCACGGCTTCCAGTACGGCTACCGTATCGGCATGATTGACTGTACTGCGCTGCGTAATCTTCTTACCAAGCGCTTTCAAGGTTATCACTCCCGTACTCTTAACATTCGCATAAAACCTTTTCGGGTCATCCGGATGGAGAGGATTCCTT
>JAIRZR010000482.1 GCA_031267155.1 Prevotellaceae bacterium
TCTCGAAAATGCACCATCCGGATTACGCCCTTTCAGGGCTTACGACTGGGGTACATCTTCTACACAGGGCGTTGCCACTGTGCTAATGATGTAACTCTTTCAGAGTTATTTCCAATCTCCAATAATCTCCCAAAAATACCTTTCAGGCACGATTCCAAAATGTCGTTTTTTCATAACCACGGGTCGTAACGTCGTGACTTGTGGCTATTATAAAACAACTCTGAAAGAGTTACATCATTAGCACAGTGGCAACGCCCTGTGTAGAAGATGTACCCTCGTCGTAAGCCCTGAAGGGACGTAATCCGAATGGTGCATTTTCGAGATATGGCGTATCTGACAGTCAGGAAAAACACCATGGAACACGCACATTTCAGGAAGAGTTGCCGGCATTTTTGAAAAAATATAATGTATAGTACGGTGAACAGTACTTGTTGGAATAAATGGATTATGCCCTTTTCTACACAGGCTAATCAAATGAGACAAACCTGATTACGCCCCGTTGGGGCTTAATGATGATGAGATATTTTCTACACAGGGCGTTGCCACTGTGCTAATGATGTAACTCTTTCAGAGTTATTTTTTCATACCCACAGGTCATGACCGTCACGACCCGTGGGTATGAAAAACCCGACATTCTGGAAACGAAGTTCGACGCAGTCAATGCACTTGAGTAAAAACGATGATGATTCTCAAGTTTTTTTGTTTGTAATCTCAAAAAAATCATCTAAGTTTGCACTGGTAATAAATCTTGTAATATCTATTTTAATATTTGAAACAGATGAAGATAGCATTGATAGGATATGGGAAAATGGGCAGGACTATAGAGCGTTTTGCACTTCAGAGAGGACATTCGATTACAGTCCGGATAGACAAAGACAATACGGAAGACATATATTCCGACGCATTTAAATCATCGGATATTGCAATTGAATTCAGTGTACCCGAAACGGCTTTTCATAACGTTTCCACAGCATTGAATCTGGGCGTTCCGGTGGTTTGCGGGACTACGGGATGGCTCGACAAGCTGGATGAAATCAAACAGTTATGCGACAAACAGAAGCTTGCATTCATCTATTCGTCCAATTTCAGCCTTGGAGTCAATATATTTTTCCATATAAACAGGAAGCTGGCTGAGGTAATGAAAAATTATCCCGAATACAGGGTTTCCATCGAAGAAATACATCATATTCACAAAAAGGACGCCCCGAGCGGAACGGCGGTAAGTCTGGCAGAAGATATACTGAATCAAATCGATCTGAAAAAATGGTCGCTGGAAAACGGTGAAGACAGTCTGCACATATCCGCAGTCAGGCAGGGAGAAGTTCCCGGCACACATTCCGTTATGTATGAAAACGATATTGACTCGATCACTATACGCCACGAAGCGAAAAGCCGCGACGGGTTTGCTTTGGGAGCAGTCATTGCAGCCGAATTTGCGCAGGGCAGACAGGGATTTTTCACAATGAAGGAAGTTTTAGGATTATAAGCATTCATAAAAATATGAAAATACGGCTCTTATATCTTCTTTTACCTGCACTGTCCGTTTCGTCCGTTCTGGGGGCGCAAACGGATAATATCACGGGTATTACAGTAAATATGGAAGGTACGCTGATGTACTATACCGCAGAAAAATCGGGAGAGCATGCCCTGTATAAAGCCACAAAAAACGGATCGGGAACATGGAATGAAGGAGTGAGCGAAGATTCCTTTAATGAACATGTTAAAGGCTATACGGTGCAAACTCCTTTCCTGACATACGATGCACAGACTCTGTATTTCAGCGCAAATCTACCCGGTTCGCGGGGATTCGATATCTTCTATTCCAAAAGGAATGGCGATTCGTGGTCGAAACCTGTTTCCCTTTCTCCGGTGATAAATACCGAAAAGGACGAGATATCGCCCTCCCTTTCAGCCGATAATCTTACAATTTACTTTACCCGGAACGGGCTTGAAAACGACTGCTACAATATCTACACCTCCGAAACTGATATTTCCGGATGGTCTGTCCCTCATATCCTGCCCGTACCGGTAAGCACGGGATGCGAAAAGTATGTGCATGTGTCTCCGGCGGGAGAAACTTTACTGTTCTCAACAGACAGACTTTCAGAAAAAAAGAAGAAGAAATACAATATATTCCATTCGGAGCTGATCGATAAAAACATCTGGACGCCGCCCTCCCCGATTGACAATACAGCAAAGGAATACAACGAATTTACTCCCGCCGTCGACTATAGAAACAGCAAAATTTTCGTTACAAAAGGCGGATTCGACAGCCTGAAATATTCGATCTATTCATATAACGCTACTCTTGCCAAGCCATATACGGTATTGAAGGGAACAGTGAAAGACGAAACCGGCAAACCCGCAGGCGTTGAGATAACAGTCAGGGACGCCTCTACTGCCGAACTTTATGGCAGGTCGGAAAGCAATCCGGCAAGCGGAGAATACACTGTCGTGCTTCCAAACAATGGACTGTACAACATAAATTATGCAGTAAAAAACGGCTCGCAGCAGTTTGAAAACATCAATACCCTCAACAATTCGCAGGCTCAGATGATAAGAAAGGATATCACGCTGATTGACAAAATAACTGTGAATCTGAACGTGCAGGACGCCCTGTCGAATCAGCCGCTCAGCGCCGAAGTGCAGGCTTACGAGAAAACCAGAACAGCCAAAGTATCGAAACTCGGCGAAGGGAAATACCGTGTTGTTACTCCCGTATCCGAAAGTGTTGATATTGAACTGTACAAAGACAACTACATCAAGGAAAACATAATTGTCAAATTCAATGATTACATGGGTTTCCCGGAAATGTTCTATTCCGTAAAACTCAAGCCCGACATGCGTTCCGGGATAATTAATGTCAAGGAGATATCTTCCGACCGGGGAATCAATGCCGAGGTAGCAGTAAAAAACCTGATCAGAAGGGATGACATGACTCCCGTATCCTGTACGGATACTGGAAGATACGAGTTCAATATAAGGAAGGACTCCAAATATTCCATCAGTGTAACATTGAAAGATCATTTCTACTACTATGCTGTATGGAAGGCGGATGCGAGCAGAATCGGTCAGACTTTGGAGGTACGCCTGGTGCCCCTGACAGAAGTGAGCAAAATTCCGATGTCGAATCTGCTGTTTCCCGAGGGGGAATCGGCGCTCTCGCCCGAAGCCATGGGAGAGCTTGACTGTGTTGTGAATATATTGAACAGCAATCCCGAATATACGGCAGTAATCTCGCTGTATCATCAGAATGACGCCGGCGAGCTTACCCTTGCCCAGCAGCGCGCAGGCGACATCATTACCTTTATGGAATCAAGCCGGGTACCCAAAACGGGATATAAGGTAGAAATTTCTCCCGACGATAAAGTTAGAATCCCCGATATCAACTTTGTTAAAAACACTCCAGCCGACAAAAAATGAAAGAAGAACATATCAGATTTCCAGGTACATTCCGTTTGGAAACAGGCGAGGTACTCGAAGATATCGAAATAACATATCATACTCTGGGTACTCTGACCGCAGGCAGTAAAGTTGTCTGGATATGCCATGCCCTGACTGCCAATTCGAATGCAAAGGACTGGTGGGAGGGAATGGTCGGCGATGACAGGTTTTTCAACGGACAGGACTATTTTCTTGTCTGCGCCAATGTCCCGGGTTCCTGTTACGGAACGACGGGACCGCTTTCCGTCAATCCTCAAACGGGAAAACCGTATTTTGGCAATTTCCCTCACGTGACTGTAAGAGACATGGTTGCCGCCCACAATAAACTCAGGGAATATCTGGGTATAGACAGGATATATGCCGTAATAGGAAGCTCAATCGGCGGTTTTCAGGCGATTGAGTATGCAATGTCCATTCCCGACAGAATAGAGCATCTCGTACTTATAGCTACAAACTGCCGCGTTACGCCCTGGGGAACAGCATTCAACGAAGCACAGCGCATGTCGATATTTGCCGATAAGACCTATTTCGACAATGTCCCGGAAGGCGGACTGGAAGGAATGAAGGCGGCAAGGGCTACGGCATTGCTTAGCTACCGGAGCTATGACGGATATAATCAAACTCAGTATGAAGAAAATGACGACGTCATATTTGCCGATAAGGCAGCGTCATACGAAAGATACCAGGGCAAAAAACTTGCCGACAGATTCAATGCCTATTCGTATGTGATAATGACAAAAGCTATTGACAGTCATAACGCCGGACGCTTCAGAGGCGGCGTGGACAGGGCGCTTGCCGCCCTGAACGTGAAAACTCTGCTGATCGGAATCGACAGCGATATTCTGTTCCCGACTGCGGAACTGAAATTCATGCACGACAGGATTCCAAATTCACAGTATGCGGAACTTTCTTCCGTTTTCGGTCATGACGGCTTTCTGCTGGAATCAAAACAGTTGTCGGAAATAATGCAGAACTTTTTCGATAACACACATTCCCGATAAATTGATTGTCTTTTTCCAAGTTTTATTTTTGTTGTCGAGACTAATAACGGCCGCAGAACGTCTCTAACTGTTAACTGTTTCGTATATATTTTTTATCGAAATTCACCAGATAAAGTTGTTTTGAAGCGCGTGTTATAGCTGTATAAAACCATCTCAGGTCTTCGAAACTGAGATTGTCGTCCGCAAAATAAGGGCAATCCAGAAAAACACATTCCCACTGCCCGCCCTGCGACTTATGGCATGTAACAGCGTATGCAAACTTGATTTGCAGAGCGTTGAAAAAAGGATCCTCCTTTATTGCCTTATATCTTTGCCGTTTATTCGTGATATGCGCATAATCTTCGGCAAGACTGTAGAACAGCTGTTTATTCATCTCGGCGGACAGCGAAGCCGATTCTGTTCCCAGCGTATCAAGAATAGCCTTGCTTTCTATCTCAAGATTGTTGTAGTCGGGAAATTCCAGTATCATATCCGCAAAATGAAGCCCGTAACATTTCTGGTATTTCCTTATTCGCCGGACAGTTGCCATGTCGCCGTTGGCAATAAAGTCTATTTCTTCCATTTCCCTGGGCATATAGTTGTTTTTGACGACCATGACCCTGTCGCCGGAAGCGATTTCGTCTTCCATAAAGAGCACCCTGTTCCTTATACCTTCATTATACTTGTTTGCCTTCTTGTTCGACCTGCAAATGACGATTGTTTCCTCCTTGCCGTATTTGGAATAGGCATCCGAAAGGGATTCAATCAGGTCTGCTCCCGCAATATTCCCGATATCGGGGAAATCGACCCGAAATTCGGGAAACCTGACATCCTTGACTTCGATCTGTTTCCTGATTTCCGTTGCGTTAAACAGTATTCCCGATTCATTAGTCTGCCTGACCACCTCTTTCAGTTCCGCCTCCATACAGTTGCCGTAATATCCGAGCCTGCTGATATCCAGCGCCGGACTTAGACTGAAACCCACAGGCGGGAGCTGGGCGCTGTCGCCAACGATGACAATCTTGCATCGCGTCCCGCTTTTCACATAAGTCATCATGTCTTCCAGCAAATCGCCGGAACCGAAAATTGACTGTTCGTACGAATTTCCCGATATCATGGAAGCCTCATCTACAATAAAAACAGCGCTTTTGTACATGTTCGGGGCGAGTGCAAATTCCGACTGTTCGATGGACTTTTGCCTGTAGATTTTCCTGTGAATGGTAGCTGCCTGAAATCCCGCATACGAAGCCAGTACCTTTGCCGCCCGTCCGGTGGGAGCCATCAGGACAGTGTTAATCCTTATCGATCTCAAACTTTGTACCAGCGCTGCGATTACCGAAGTTTTCCCCGTTCCGGCATATCCTTTCAGCAGGAAAATCGGCATATTTGCGTCCAAAATGAAGCGCGAAAGGTCTCGAATCAGGCTTTTCTGGTCTGATGTCGGAATAAATTTTAAATTGCTTTCTATAAGATTAACAATGAGTTCTGTGTCCACGATAAAAAATTATTTTCAAAAGAATACATTTCATTTATTTTTTTTTCTAACTTTGCGCAAAGTTAATTTAAAATTTTTGACTGTAGTAAAAAGTATATATAATAAGTAATTCAAATGTAAAATAATGAAAACTATTATTCAAATTATTCTGGGCGTTATCGTCGTTGTTTTAGCCTACATGTTATATGATAGCTTAATGGAACCTATCCGTTTTAACAAGGCAGTTGAGTATCGTAGCGAGCTGGTAGTTCAGCGATTAAAACACATTAGAGACTTGCAGGTAGCATACAAGGACTGCTATGGTCGTTACAGTGGAGGATTTGATACTTTAATCAACTTCTATAAAAACGACAGTCTTAAAATTGTAAAACAGGTCGGTTCATGGGACGATTCCGTCGCCATTGCCAAAAAACTGGTTTACACTGATACAATAAGAATTGCAGTGAAAGATTCCATGTTCAGGAGTGTGGCAGACTTCAGTGTCGATTCCCTCGCTTATGTTCCTGTTGTACATGAACCGTTCGACTTGCAGGCTATTTCGTATATGTCCATTTCGAAGGTTACTATTCCACTTTTCGAAGCCGGCGTTCACAATGACGTATTCCTCAAAGGACTGGACAGGCAGTCGATTGTTAATCTCAACGATAAGGATAAAGAGATGAACAGGTATCCGGGGATTAAGGTTGGAAGCGTGACTCAGCCAAACAACAACGCCGGTAACTGGGAATAAAAATCCGACAAATGCAGTCCGGCATTAATTATGTTGATAAAAGCTTCTGTTTAACAGCTAATAAGGATTATAGATTATCCATTCAGGTAAGTCTGAATGGATTTTCTTTTTGCATATACGATGCCGATAAACAAAAGCATGTGGTACTGAAGAATTTCCCCTATTCCGAAAATATTGCCGACGTCAATTTCTGGGTAAAGGAAATTAACCGGATCATGGAGAATATGACAGATATTCCTGCTGTTAAAACTCCTGTCAAATGCCTGTTTATTTCCCGTAAAAACGTTCTCATACCCAAAAGCGTCTTTTCTGTAAACAGTATCAGGTCGTATGTCTCGTTTTTCTTTCAGCTCGACGAACTTGACGAAATTCATTACAGATATATCCCTGAGATTGAAGGATACTGCTGTTTCGCCTTGCCAAGTCCCGTCGTATCCAAAATCATTTCCCGTTTCGACAAACCGGACTTTTTCAATCAGGCATATCAGACAATCTGCAGGGCGAAAGATGTTGATACGGGAATGAATATTGTGTTTTGCGGTAATTTCATGGATGTAAGTGTATTTAAGGACAGCAGGCTTGTCATGAACAACTCTTTCGAGATATTCGACGTCAAAGATACGGTTTACTTTATTTCAGCCATATCCGACAAGTTCGGTCTCAAGGATATGCCTGTACATATATCGGGAGATATTTCGAACAGCGAAGTAAAAAAGCTTAAAATGTTTTTCCCTTCAATCATTCAGGAATACAACAGACAGATTTCGCTCCTGCTCGGCGCCGAAATTGCGGCAAAGTATCACAATTTATTGTCATTACAGGAATGCGAATAGTCAGCGGACAATACAGAGGACGTTTGTTGCCTGCCCTTCCGAAAGCGTTTAAAGCCAGACCGACTACGGACTTTGCCAAGGAAAACCTGTTCAATATTCTGGAAAATTCGTTTGACCTCAGCGCCGTTAAAGTTCTCGATCTTTTTGCCGGAACAGGCGGGATATCATACGAGTTTGCTTCGAGAGGAAGCAGGCATATCGATACGGTAGAGATAGAACCTTTGCATTATACATATATCAAAAAAACAGCCGAGACTTTGGATTTCACTCAAATACATGTTGTCCGAAACGATTCTTTCCGCTTTCTCAAATTCTGCCGCGAATCATACGATATTATTTTCGCAGATCCTCCGTATGCCAACAGTAAAACAGCGCTTATCCCCAAGCTGGTGATCGAAAATAATTTGCTTAACGAAGGAGGATACCTTATAATTGAACACTCGTCGACAAACAACTTTTCGGAAACCGAAGGTTTTATACGGCAGCGATGCTACGGCAGTGTGAATTTCTCTTTTTTCGGGAAACAGGATATTCAGCAACTTATGTGACTTTGCGGTAGTTTTCAATTTCTAAACTCATCCTTAAACACTCCTGTTTGCATAAACATCGACCGTAAATGTTGTTTTGCTTGAACCGTTCCAATCAAATTCATGCTATTATGACGCCCCTTTTTTTTCATTTTTTGTTGGTATTAAAAAAAATGCATTACCTTTGCCGCGGATAAATTTTAAGCATATCCATGATTG
This sequence comes from Prevotellaceae bacterium, assembly GCA_031267155.1. Lineage (GTDB taxonomy): Bacteria > Bacteroidota > Bacteroidia > Bacteroidales > UBA932 > JAIRLF01. The sequence goes on from JAIRZR010000482.1 coordinate 8,229, forward strand.
ATTATATGAAGCGATTATATTCCATATCAGTTATTGCCCTGGCGGTTATCTCGTTACAGATATCTACCATTGTGCCCCACTGTCATCACGGGAATACCGTCTGCATCGTTTCAGGTTATGATGAGCATGAATGTGACGAAGAATGTCCTTCGGACTGTCCCCTGAATCATGGGCATGAGGAGACGGACAAAACTCTCGACAATGACTGCATTACAAAAGCCTCGTTTGTCGTTTCGGAACAGAACGGAATAAAACACAGGATTCATTTCAACGGCGGACATAATTTCGATTCTGTTCCCGTACTGCTGTATCTCAACAGCATATATGATGCGGAGGTAAAACTTGTCTATCTGACAAAACACCGGTACCGGGAAAAAGCCTTTCCCTGCAAATCCGCAGACGCAAACCGCATCAACGGTTTACGCGCTCCGCCGTATTCCATAGCCTGATATTTCGGGCAATCCCCCCAGCATGACGCCGTATGTGGCGTCTCAATTAATTTTATCATATATAACAAAATAATTTATTACAATGAAAAGAATATATACAATAGTAATTATCATAATTACAGCAATATTTATATGCGGCTGCACCTCAAATTCAAAGGATGAAACACAAAGCCGCGACAGCCGGGAACATGCTGACGGACACGGCGAAGGACCGGAAGCGGAAGGCGAACACGGAGACGAAATTACCTTCACCGAACAGCAGGCTGAAGCCGTTGGACTGGAAGTGGAAGAAGTCGTGCCCGGAACCTTCTCGCATGTGATTAAAACAAGCGGGCAAATACTCACGGCGCAGGGCGACGAAGCCGCTGTCGTGGCGACTTCCAGCGGAATCGTATCGTTTGCCAGTCCGTCCATTTCCGAAGGGGCTGCCGTGCGTGCGGGCGAAGCCCTCGTAAACATTTCGGCTAAAAACCTGCCGGAAGGCGATCCCGCGGCTAAACTCAAAATCGCCTGGGAAGCGGCTTTGAAGGAATACCGGCGCGCCGAAGGGCTTGTCGGGGAACAGATAATCTCCGCAAAGGAATTTGAACAGACCCGCCTGCGCTACGAAACGGCAAAGACAGCCTACGAAGCGCAGTCGGCAAGCGTCACGGCAAGCGGCGTAAAGGTTGTCTCGCCCATCAGCGGATATATCAAAAACCGTTTAGTCGGTCAGGGCGATTACGTTTCGGTAGGACAAACCATTGCCGTAGTTTCGCAAAACCGCCGCCTGCAACTGCGTGCGGAAGTTTCCGAAAACTATTTCAAAAGCCTCAAAAGCATCGGCAGCGCGAACTTCCAGACCTCGTATGACAATACGGTGTACAAGCTTTCCGAGCTTGACGGACGCCTGCTATCGTTCGGCAAAACCTCTGCCGGACAGTCGTTTTACATTCCCGTCATCTTTGAGTTCGATAATATCGGCGACATTGTTCCCGGCTCGTTTGTTTCGGTTTACCTGCTTTCAAATGCGCAGGAGAATGTGATTTCCGTTCCCGTATCCGCCCTGACCGAAGAACAGGGCTTGAACTTCGTTTATCTGCAAGTAGATGAAGATGGCTACCGGAAACAGGAAGTAAGCCTCGGACAAAGCAACGGCGACAGAGTGCAGATACTTTCAGGATTGAAGGCGGGCGACAGGGTAGTAAGCAAAGGCGCATATCAGGTCAAACTGGCAGCCGTTTCGTCCGTAATGCCGGAAACCCACAGCCATTAGAAATTTTGAATTTTGAATTTTGAATTAAGGTATGCGAAATAAACAAGATATAACAGATTATAAAAAACTCTGGATTGCTTCGTTCCTCGCAATGACGGATAACCGTCTGACATTACGCCTATTGTATAGCACACGGTTACCCGTCATTGCGAGGAACGAAGCAATCCAGAAAGTTCAATTGTTATATGTTATTAATTTTCCTTCCCTAACTGGATTGCGCCTGTTTCATTCATAATTCATAATTCAAAATTCATAAAAGAGTAATTTATCATGAAAAGAAATAATGTAATAAGAGAAAAAAGTTTTGCATTTGCATTGAATATTGAGGAATCGACAGCAGCACAGTCTGTAAATGATTTTATTATACTGTGCACGGGATATTTTAGCGCATTGCAGACTGACGCCGTAAGGCGTCCAATATGGATAACCCCGAACAAGCGCAGCGCAGTTCGGGGTACAGCATACACCTCTCCACAACTCCGTAAGGAGTTGAACAGTTTCTTCCCGTCAAGCCCGCAGGGAATTGAACTCCTTCGGAGTTCTGACGGAACCTGGACAGTTTACCCCGAGCTGCGCTTCGCTTGCACGGGGTTATCAAAATTGGACGCCTACGGCGTCAAAAGACGCGAAACATCGTCGATCATTAAAACAATACACGAAGGAAATGTCAAATAATCCAAAATTTACGTTGAATATGACTGGAGTATCAAATAATTCAAAATCCAAAATTCAAAATCCAAAATTTATGTCGAATATTATTGGAGTATCAAATAATTCAAAATTCAAAATTCAAAATTACTATGTTAAATAAGATAATACATTTTTCGCTGAACAACCGCATTGTTGTTCTGGTAGCGTCCCTGCTGCTGATGATAGCGGGAACTTATACGGCTACCAATATGGAGGTCGATGTATTTCCCGACCTCAATGCCCCGACGGTGGTTATTATGACCGAAGCCAGGGGTATGGCTCCCGAAGAAGTGGAACGGCTGGTTACCTTTCCCGTCGAAACGGCGGTGAACGGCGCAACCGATGTGCGTCGCGTGCGTTCGTCGTCCACTACCGGATTTTCGATCGTGTGGGTTGAGTTCAACTGGGGGACGGATATTTACCGCGCCCGGCAGATCGTGTCCGAAAAGCTGGCGGTCGTGAAGGATGCGCTGCCGTCCAACGTCGGGAATCCGACACTGGGACCCCAGTCGTCCATTCTGGGCGAGCTGATGATTATCGGGCTGACAGCCGATACCACTTCGCTGCAGGATCTGCGCACGCTGGCTGACTGGACGGTGCGTCCCCGCCTGCTTTCGACCGGCGGCGTGGCGCAGGTTACGGTAATGGGAGGCGACATCAAGGAATACCAGATCCTGATGAATCCCGAAAAGATGAAACACTACGGCGTTGCCCTGGACGAAGTAATCAGCGTGACGGGCGAGATGAACCGGAACGCTTCGGGCGGCGTGCTGTATGAATACGGCAACGAGTACATCATTCGAGGCCTGCTGTCCACCGGCAATATCGAGGATTTGGGTAAAACCCTCGTCAAGACAGTGGACGATGTCCCCGTGATGCTGGAAAACATTGCGCAGGTGAAAATCGGCGCCAAAGCCCCCAAGCTGGGCATTGCTTCCGAAAAGGGAAAGCCCGCCGTGCTGATAACCGTTACCAAGCAGCCCGCCACCAGCACGATAGAACTGACCGGCAAGCTCGACCGCTCGCTGGCGGAACTGCAGGCGGCGTTTCCCGCGGACGTAAAGGTATCGACCGACATTTTCCGGCAGGCGCGCTTCATCGACAGCTCCATAGGCAATGTTCAGAAATCGCTCTACGAAGGCGGCATATTCGTTGTTATCGTCCTTTTCATCTTCCTGATGAACATCCGCACCACCCTTATTTCGCTGGTAACCATTCCGCTTTCGCTGGTCGCCTCGATTCTGGCGCTTAAAATGATGGGACTGACGATTAACACGATGAGCCTTGGCGGGATGGCAATCGCCATCGGCTCGCTGGTTGACGACGCCATTGTGGACGTGGAAAACGTTTTCAAGCGTCTGCGCGAAAACAGGCAGCGGCCGGAAGTCGAGCGGAAAACCGTGATTTCCGTTGTGTTCGAAGCCTCGAAGGAAGTGCGCATGCCTATTCTGAACGCCACGCTTATCATCATTGCCAGCTTCGTTCCCCTGTTTTTCCTTTCGGGGATGGAAGGGCGCATGTTGGCGCCGCTTGGCATTTCGTTTATCGTGGCGCTGATCGCCTCCACGGTGGTGGCATTGACGCTGACCCCCGTACTGTGCAGCTATCTGCTGGGAAAGCCGAAGAAGGGCGACCGTCCCGAAAGGGAGCCGTATGTGGTGCGCAAACTGAAAAGCGTGTACGAAAAAGCCCTGAAGTGGACGCTGAGACGCCGCAGCTGGGCGCTTGGCGGCACGGGCGTAATGCTGGCGGCGAGCCTTGCCGTTTTCCTTACGCTTGGACGCAGCTTTCTTCCGCCCTTCAACGAGGGTTCGTTCACGATAAATGTCAGCACGCTTCCCGGCATTTCGCTGGACGAATCCGACAGAACAGGACGCATCGCCGAAGACATACTGCTGTCCGTTCCCGAAATTAAAACCGTCGGGCGGAAAACCGGACGCGCCGAACTGGACGAGCACGCGCTTGGCGTGAACGTCTCGGAAATCGAAGCTCCCTTCGTGCTCGACAAACGCTCGAAAGACGAGGTGCTGGCGGAAATCCGCGAAAAAATGAAGGCGCTCCCCGGCGTGAACATCGAAATCGGGCAGCCCATTTCGCACCGCATCGACGCCATGCTCTCGGGCACGCGGGCAAACATCGCCATCAAGCTGTTCGGCGCCGACCTGAACCGGATGTTTGCGCTGGGCAATCAAATCAAAGCCTCGATTCAGGACGTGCGGGGCATTGCCGACCTCAACGTGGAACAGCAGGTGGAACGTCCGCAGCTCAAGATAGAGCCAAAGCGCGAAATGCTTGCCAAATACGGCGTGACGCCCTCCGAATTTGCGGAAATCGTTAACGTGATGCTGGCGGGCGAAGTGGTGTCGCAGGTGTATGAGGGCGACAGGGCTTTCGACCTGACGCTGAAAGTGAACGACGGCAGCCGCGAAACCGCCGGAAGCATCCGCAACCTGACCGTGGACGCGGGCGGACGGAAAATACCCTTCGGATACATCGCCGACATTTCGTCTTCCACAGGTCCAAACACGATCAACAGGGAAAACGTGGCGCGTAAGATCGTTATTTCCGCCAACGTCGCCGGACGCGACCTGCGGGGCGTGGTAAACGATATCCAGAAGAAAGTGAACGCCGAAATACGTCTGCCCGAAGGCTACCATATCGAATACGGCGGACAGTTCGAGAGCGAACAGGCGGCTTCGCGCACTCTGCTCGTGGCGTCCGTTTTCTCCATCATGGTCATATTCCTGCTGCTGTTCGGGCAGTTCCGGAGCGTTACGCAGGCGGCGGTTATCCTGCTGAATCTTCCGCTGGCGCTTATCGGCGGCGTGTTCGCCATCTTTTTCACAGACGGCGTGGTCAGCATTCCGGCGGTTATCGGCTTCATATCCCTGTTCGGAATCGCCACGCGCAACGGGATGCTGCTCATATCGTGCTACAACGACCTGCGAAGCGAGGGACTGACGGTATTCGAAAGCGTGATGCACGGCTCGCTCGACCGCCTGAACCCGATTCTGATGACCGCGCTCTGTTCGGCGCTTGCCCTGATTCCGCTGGCGCTGGGCGGCGACCTGCCGGGTAACGAAATCCAAAGCCCGATGGCGAAAGTGCTGCTCGGAGGTCTGTTAAGCTCCACGTTTCTGAACGGGTTCATTATCCCCATAATGTATGTACTGATAAATGGAAAGAAATTAAATAAGGAATAGAGTATGAAAAATTTATTGATAGCTATTGTATTAATGACAGGCAGTTCCGCATTTGCACAGAATAATGTTGATGATGTGCTGATATCCGTGGAACAGAACAATTCCGCCCTGAAAGCGCTGAAGGAAGATATCGACGCGCAGAGGCTGGAAAACAAAACGGGAATTTATCTTCCCAATCCCGAAGTCGAATTCAATTACCTTTGGGGAAATCCGAACAGTATCGGAAACAGGAACGATATAAGCGTCCGCCAGACCTTCGATTTCGCCACAGTTACAGGGCTGAAGAGGAAGATTGCCGACAGGCGGAACGGTCTGCTTGAGCTTCAGTATAAAGCCGAAAGGCTGGACATCATGCTGCAGGCGCGACGCCACTGCATGGATCTGATATATTATAATGCCCTGAAACGTGAGCTTGACCTGCGTCTTGAACATGCCGAAATTCTCGCCGGAGGATACAAAAGCCGGCTGGACAGGGGCGATGCAAATATCCTGGAATACAATAAGGCGCAGCTGAATCTTGCCACGGTGAAGGGCGAGATATCCGGTCTGGAAACGGAACGGAAATCTGTTCTGGCGGAACTGAAAAGGCTGAATGGCGGCATCGCCGTGCAGATGGACGCTCAGGAGTACCCGGATGCGGTTTTGCCCGACAATTTTGACGAATGGTTCGCCCGGGCAGAACAGAGTAATCCGGCGCTGGAGTATGTGAGGCAGGAGGTCGAAATCGCTAAAAGCCAGGTCTCCCTGAACAGGGCAATGTCCATGCCGGGGATATCCGCCGGCTTTATGCGCGAAAAGGTGGTCGGAGAGGCTTACCAGGGTATTTCCCTCGGTATTTCGATTCCGCTCTGGGAAAACAGGAACAGGGTGAAACAGGCAAAAGCCGCAGTAAGAGCCAGCGAGGCAAGGCAGGAAGACAGCCGGTTACAGTTTTACGGGTATCTCGAAAACCTCTACGAAAGAACAAGGGGTCTGCAATCAACTGCCAAAGACTATAGACTGTCCCTGACCTCGCTTAACAGTACCGGACTGCTGAAAAAGGCTCTCGATGCCGGCGAAATCTCCCTGCTGGATTATATCGTGGAAATAGGCTTGTACTATAATACTGTCAGCCTCGGACTGGAAGCAGAACGCGAATTCCAAAAAGCCCTGGCAGAGTTGAGGAATTTTGAATTTTGAATTTTGAATTGGAGGGGAATGGTTTAGAATAGAGTTAAGAACTATGAGTTAAGAACTGAGAGTTGGCTGGCGCACGCGGCGGAAGACGAGGCTTTTTTCTCCGACGTCGGTGCTTTTTGCTCCTACGTCGAGGCTTTTTGCTCCGATGTCGAGTCTTTTTGCTCCGATGTCGAGGTTTTTTGCTCCGATGTCGGAGCTTTTTGCTCCGACGTCGAGGCTTTTTGCTCCGACGTCGAGGCTTTTTGCTCCGAAGTCGAGGCAAAAAGCCCCGACTTCTGCAGTTGGGGCTGAATACCTGCCCGCCGGCGTTCTGTTGCCGGAGGATCAGTCCTCTTTAGCAGGTGTTTTGTGTTTGCGCCTGGGGAAACGCTGTTTCAGCTCCTCGTAAATCGCTTTTGCGCCCGGCACGTCCCGGGCTGCAGCTGCTTTTACGGCGTTGTAGAACATGAGCGAGGCCTGATACGCCTCACTGCCCACCAACACTGAAAATTTTAAACTAATAATATAGCGTAAAAATACGTTTATATCTCACAATTGCTAAGGTATGCGAAATAAACAAGATATAACAGATTATAAAAAACTCTGGATTGCTTCGTACCTCGCAATGACGGATAACCGTCTGACATTACGCCTATTGCATAGCACACGGTTACCCGTCATTGC
>JAIRZR010000490.1 GCA_031267155.1 Prevotellaceae bacterium
GATTTCTACCAATATTTAATCCCTGACGGGATTTTTGATTCCGGCAATGTTATATGCTTTTTGCATTAAACCCTTTAATGGGGGACTGACGGGCTATTCTTATCCCGAACTCAGGTGACGCCTTCCGGTGTCAGTCGGCAATGCACAAAACTGCCCCGCACGTGGTATCGTTCTTAACTTTTAACTCCCATAGGCGTGCGCCAGCACTTTTAGTTTTTAACTTTTAGCTTTTAACTGTAAAGAAACTTGTCAGCAAGTGTAAAATTATTTTACATTTACCTGTGCATGCCATTATGTTAACTGTTTTTCTGCGAACAGTTTAGATACTTTGGCACGGATTTGGCAGTGATATGCGTGAAATAATAATTATAAATAAAGAAAGATGATAAAAATTGAAAATCTAAGTAAAGTGTTCCGCACGGAGGAGGTAGAGACTGTGGCGTTGAACGGCGTGTCACTTGAGGTGAACGAAGGTGAATTTATTGCGGTTATGGGTCCATCGGGATGCGGAAAATCGACTCTGCTGAATATCCTCGGACTGCTGGACAACCCGAGCGCGGGTACGTATCATCTGGCGGAACGGGAAGTGGGGTATTTGAAGGAAAGATACCGGACGCAGGCGCGAAAGGGAAATATCGGGTTCGTGTTCCAGAATTTCAACCTGATAGAGGAGATGAGCGTGTTCGAAAATATCGAGCTGCCGCTGACTTACATGAAGATCGCCAGGGCGGAACGACGGCAGAGGGTCGACGAAACCCTGAAACGGATGAGTATCGGACACCGCGCAGGGCATTTCCCAAACCAGCTCTCAGGAGGACAGCAGCAGCGCGTGGCAATCGCAAGGGCGGTGGTGGCAAACCCCAAAATCATCCTCGCCGACGAGCCGACGGGTAACCTCGACTCAAAAAACGGACGGGAGGTGATGAACCTGCTCTCGGAACTCAACCGCGAGGGAACAACAATCGTGATGGTTACTCACTCGCAGCACGACGCATCGTTCTCGCACCGTATCGTCAACCTGTTCGACGGACAGATAGTAGCTGAGGTGCAAAGCAGAATGTAGCTTTTAGAGTTAAGAACTAAAAACTAAAAACTAAGAGTTATCGCGATGCAGGGCTGTGTAGAGGGTGTCGGGAATGATGCAGGGGCAAGGCATGCCTTGCTCCTGCGAAATACGAAAGTCATCGCATCGCGCCAATTCATAATTGATAATTCATAATTAATAATTAAAAACAATAAAGACTCATGTTTAATATAAGAACGTATTATAACTTTTTATCGCGGAACAGGCTCTATACGGTCGTAACCGTATCCGGATTTGCCATTTCGCTGATGTTTGTATTCCTGCTGAGCGTGTATATCAGGCAGGAACTGTCGGTCGACAGTTTTCACGAAAACAAAGACCGCATTTATTTAATGGTAAACGATATGCGCGATTTTAATCGAACCTCGGCGTTTGCCAATCCGGTTGCGGACTTTGTCAAGAACAGATGCCCGGAAGTGGAAACCTATACCCGTCTTTACATGCTGGATACCGAAGTGGAAACGGACAGGAACGAAAAGCTGAAATCGAAATCCTTCCTTGCCGATCCGGACTTTTTCCGCATCTTTTCGTTTCCGCTGATCGAGGGCAATGCTGCGCAGGCGCTGGCAGTCAAGCAGTCAGCGGTTATCTCGCAGTCGTATGCCGGCAGGCTGTTTCCAGACGGGAATCCCGTGGGCAAGACTCTCAGGATAAAAAACGTGATTGTAACCATAAACGGCGTCATGAAGGATTTCCCGCAGAACACGCTCCTCAGCGACGCCGATATGGTGCTGAATTACCAGATGCTTGAAGAGTATGAAAACAAAAATATTCTGAGAAACTGGGGCAATTCGTCATACCCCACTTTCTTTCTTGCCAAACCCGGCGCCGATTTGCCTTCGAAGGCTCCACTGCTACTGGAGGATTTCAAAAAGGATTACTGGCTATATAAGGATGGCTTCAGTAAGGAACTCTCGTTCGTCAAGCTGCAGGACGTCTATTTCAGCGATATTCATATCTTTGTTCAGGGGATGAAAACAAACGACATGAAGGTGGTTTCCACATATCTTGGCATTGTGTTCCTGATTCTGGTCGTGGCAATACTGAACTACGTCAATCTCTCCATATCGCAGGCAATGAAGCGGGGCAGGGAATCTGCCATCAGGAAGCTGCTCGGCAGTTCGCAGAGCGCCGTGTTCATGCAGTATATCATGGAGTCCACGCTCATGACCTTCGTATCATTGCTCCTTGGCATACTGCTGGCTTTCTGGGCAGAGCCGTTCTCCAACAGCGTACTGGATACGAATCTGCATCTGGCACAGCAGTTCACGCCCGGATTTATCCTTGTTCTCCTTGGCGGGACAGTTGTTATCGGCGCGGTTTCCGGACTGTTCCCCGCCTGGGTAAGCTCGCGTTTCAAGCCGATTGAGGTAGTGAAGGGCACATACAGCTACAGGGTAAAAACGGTTTATTCGAAAATACTTGTAACGTTTCAATATACCGTAGCCATCGTGCTTTTAATATACAGCGTTTTTATTGTCCGCCAGAACGACTACCTGCTGAAATTCGACCTTGGCTACAGCAGCAACAACCTGTTTGTACTGGAGAACAAATTAGCGAAAACCCAGTATCAGGGCTTTCGCAACAAACTGATGGGCATTGCCGGAGTGGCGAACGTCAGTTTTGCAGAGGGAACGCCTTTAGACGGTGGCAATAACAGTTCTTTCGAATATAATGGCAACCCGGTCAGTTTCCAGATGTTCCGGGTCGATACCGCCTTTTTCAATGTATTCGGCATAAAGGTACGGCCTACCGGAGCAGCGCCGGATCCTGCCGGCAATTCATCCCTCTTCCTCAACCGGCAAGGCTATGACATTTTGCAGCCCGACAGCCTGACGCATACGTTTTACAACGGGCAACAGCACAGACCGGTTTTCGGTGTCACTGACAACATTCATTTCCGTCCGCTGCACTATCCCGCCGGTCCACTGATGATCTTCGTATATACGGATGACCGTTTCGACGCCGGGAAGATCGCTGTCAAAATGCTCCCGGGAACGGATCTCCGGTATGCTGCCAATCAGATAAAAGCTGCATACGCGGACTATTCCGGCGAAAAGAATTTCGA
>JAIRZR010000499.1 GCA_031267155.1 Prevotellaceae bacterium
GACCAGTGCGCCGGTTCGCTCCACGCCGAGGCATTGCCCTGTCCGTCCCAGATCTGCACTTTCCAGTAATAATACTGAGCCGTGCGCAGTTCCGGTCCGGCGTATCGCACCTGCTGACTTTTCGGCGAGGGTACTTTTCCGCTGTCCCAGACGTCGCCCCTGTTTCGTTTCAATGCTTCGGGACTGTCGGACACGATGATCCGGTACGCCGACTGATTCACCGCCTGCCGTTCCGAAACAATCTGCCAGCCAAGAGCCGGATTCGGAACATCTATCCCCGACGGGTCATGCGCATATTCGCAGGTCAGACTTTGCAACACGAGGTCGCTCTTTCCGGCAAACAGACATGATTGAATCATCATTGCAGTAAATAAAAGTAAAAATGTCTTTTTCATATCCTATTATTATTTATACAGAAAACTTCCTTTTCTTATTTCATATCTTTTAATTATTTTTATTCAAAATACGGTTTATTGAGCGCAATAACTGAGTTTTTGCGCTCAATAACTGAGTTTATCGTAAAGCCATATTCCAGCAAACCAACTCTTTGTTGTAACTCGACGTAGCGAAGACGTTACACCAAGCGGGGGTTGCGGTTGCAACGCTTTTGCAAATAAAATTTCTTATGCCCATTTTCGTTATATTTTTATAGTTTATATAATCGTTTATTCATTGCCATATAGTTTTAAGAATAGCAGATTGTTAAAGTCAGATAATCATCGCACTTCCACAATCCCCAGGTCTATACTTAACTTTTCGATTTTATTCGATTTATTTTTCAACACGCCGTCCACAAATATTCGCAGTCCCTTTCCGCGTTTGTATTTCTTTCCCGATTTGTCGTACAGTATGGTCAATTTATGGCCCTTGTAAACAACATCTTCCAGGCAGAAATAATCCCAGGTATCTGCGGGAATCAGCGGGTTTACGGTCAGTTTATTTCCTTCCGACGGACGGATGCCGGCCAGTCCGGTAATGACTAAATCGCAAAACGAGGAATGGTTGTAATCTTTGCCGCGCTCTACACCGCCTTTTGCTTCCGACCAGGTTCCATTTTCCCATGTTTTCAGACGGGTACGCGCAATCCAGTCGCCGGTGAAGGGGTTCAGGTTTTCGTCAATCCAGGGTACGACCGTTCCGTCTTCTTTCGTCAGGTAATGGGATTTGGCAAAGATTTTCAACAAGTCGAAATAATCCTTTTTCGAGATGTAATCCTGTTGCTGTTCGTTGAGCAGATTCGTCAGGGCGGTCAGCGTGACGGAGGTGGAAAATGGCCAGGACGGTCCGTTCCACTGACATTCGTGTCCTTCATACGAAACCGTGAATCCGGGATGACACCGTTCGACTGTAGTCGGTCCGTATGGCGCATAAAAATGCGTCGAATCCATCATAAATTTCCATGCCGCGGCATATTTTTCATCCGCAAGATTGTAGAGCCAGGGCGTATAGCCGTGCAGTTCGCGTGCATCGCACAGTCCGGCGCCGTCCTTTTTCGGAATGACCTTGAAGAATTGAGCGTCTTTGTCCCAGAGTGTCTGCAGCATGTTTGCCTGCAAGCTGACTGCTTTTTTCTCGAAAATGTCGCCGGACGGATGTCCGAAGCGTTTAGCCATGGCAGCAATGGTTTTCGCTTCCGCAATCATGCAGGAGTTAATTGTCACACGGTATCCAAGCGACATTTCCCTGCCGCAGACGGATACTTCCATGCCGTCGTTGCCGTCGTTTTGCCAGAACACCCCCCGTGATTTGTCGAATTTTTCCTTTTCCCATGCCTCAAAATTAGCAATCAGGTCGGGTAAAAACTCTTTGATGAGCGCATCGTCGCCGCTTGTCAGATAATAGCTGTACAATGAGTGCGCTACAGGAAAAGTGTATGCCCGGACACTTCCGCCGCCACGCAGCCAGTACCCGGCGTAACTGTCGAGATAACCGGCGGCACAGCGCAGCCAGCGCCCTTCGTTGAAGTGATGCATGGCGGCACAACTGATACCGTTGTATTTTCCTGCCCATGGTACTGACGGTAAAAATTCGGAGATGATATATCCGTCGGGCGTCTGCTTGATGTGTTTGCGGAACGTCCACCACCGGAAATAATAGATTTCTTCCAATTCTTTGTCGGGACATTCAAAGCGCGGGACGTTTTCAATCATAAAATCCGCCGTTTTATTGTTCGGAATCATCTGAACAGTGAGTTCACTGTCTGTTGTATTGAACCGATTGACATATTCACCGATACGGGACGACGGAATGATTTCTTCCTCCGACTGCCTGCTTTGTCCGTAAAGGGGAAAAATTCCTGACGCCAATAATAAACTCAAATAAAATTTAATACTGTTTTTCATTTTACTGTTCCTTGTCATTGTTAATTGCCTTATTCTATCAGCCACTGTTTCACGCCCCGTTCTGTCTGCGAAAATTCCACTCCGATTTTTACAGTTTTTCGGTGGTCGGCAATGTATGGGATTGCATAATCCTTACTGTTAATTTGTGCAAGCGCGTCTTCGGCGGTTGCATTGCTGTCCATTTTGAACTCGAAGATATAGATATTGCCAGCTGTTTTTACTACGGCGTCTGATCTGCCCCTGCTGCTTTTTATTTCGGTTTGCACAAATTGCCCCAATAGCGTGAACAGTAGATAAAAAACGTGCTGATAATACTGCTCGTCCCGATGCTTTTCTTTTATCGCATCGTAGGGAATATCGGCAAAAAATGCTTTCAGGGATGTCATAAATCCTTCAATATCGTCCTCTTTAAACTGTTGCAAAAATTCTATAACGGAAAATCTGCCTGTTGTTACCGGTGTTAGCACAAATGCAGGCAAAAGTTCATTCAGAAAACCATATTTTACTTCTTCGTTTGGAAAGCCCAAAACATAAAAGTCGCCATCCTGTTCGTATGATTTGACAGTTAAATATCCGCTCTGATAAAGCAGCGGCACGAGATTTTGATTTTCGTAGCGATAGTCCATTATCGAATTAGCCGCAATTTTCACGTCATCCTCAAATTTGCGGATATCGTAATTCTGTTTTCTCAATGCCTTTGCCAGAAACGTCGGCGTGCCTGTAGCAAACCAGTAACAGGCGAAATCATTATCCGCAAACGTATTCAGGATACTGAACGGATTATACATGTCTTCGCTGACTTTGGCAAAGTGATAACCGTCATACCGTTTTTTCATTTCGGCAAAGGCTTCATCACGGGTAAGACCTTTTTTGGCTGCCAGCGCCTGTAATTC
>JAIRZR010000503.1 GCA_031267155.1 Prevotellaceae bacterium
CCATAAAAAAACCTTGTGTATCTGTTTTCAGCGATTTTTATCCGCTCATCATTTGGCCCGTCTGTTTCAAAAAAGGCAGGTTTAACAGTTATCCGGTTTTTGTTTACTGTTTTTGTCCAGGTACCGGCAATCTTTCCGTTTGAGGCGATGACCGGATGAAATATCCCGTTTTTACTGAATGCTTTCCGTTGATGTTCCACTTCCAAAATACTTGTCCTGTCCCTGTATGCGATGACATATTCGTCGAAAGCGGGAAGAAAATGGAAAGTATCGGGGGATTTAAGTGTTTTACTGTATGACTGATGGACAAACAGGAGACTTTCGCGAAACCGGACAGTGAACAGTTCCGCCCGAATCAGGTGAACAGCCTGTTTTGCATCGCCGGCGGACAAACCCGACCACCAGGCAAAATCCTGCAAACCTGCCGGGGAGTGGCTTCTGAAATACCTTGTCGCCAGTGCAGCAAGAGCTTCCTCCCTGTGCAGCGTTTTTGCGGGAGGAACGCGCTCGTCGATTAAGGCGTACGTTTGCCTGTTTCCCCTGTCGATACCGCTGCAGACAATTCCTTCCGTTTCGGCGCGCATCATGAAATGAATCATCCGGGACGCATCAGCTGCGATGCCGGCTTTGGCAAGTTCCAGGGCGAGTTCCTGCCGGTTCAGATGATTATTGTTTTCCAGTATTTTACCGATAAGCCGGTTGCATCTGGAATACAGTTTTTCGGTTATTTCCAGACTTCTGTCTCTCGAGGCGCATGAGGATCTAATGCGTTCTCCGGACAGCTGCAGCATCCAGCGGATATCTTCAGCCGCCACCAAATGCCAAGTCGGACGCATCACGTGAGTTCGCAGTATCTTTCCTTCATTCAGGGCTGCTTCAACGTCTCCAATGGTCGCGGATTTCAAGCGGATGCCAAGCGCCCATTTCGACATGCCGTAATCCTGCGCCTGAACCGCGCCCATCCATGCAACAAGCTTTTCCGGTTCACTGAACCCGGGATTTTCCAGCTGATGGCTTTGTATGCGTATGTCTTCCACGCCGTTTATCGATTCCATGTATTCCGTCCGGGGTATGCTTTCATATACTGATTTCTTTCCGTTTAATAGTTTATCGCCTTTCTGTTGAATATTATATATCCGAAATTAACAAGGAAATACAGTTTGCTGTAATTTTTTTCGTAGTAGTTCAGGGATACGCTTAACGGACCTATCGGAGACTGCCATACGGCGGCAACGGAACCCATAAGCAGCGACTTCGGCAGTCTTTCGTAAGTCATGTCCGGCAACAGTCTTTCGTATGCCTGAAAAATATACATGTCCGACTGCAGGGAGACCGATTTTCCAAGCTTTATAATTGGCTTAATGCCAAGGGCAAGATAAGTATTTGCCCTGTAGCTTTCGAGCAGGAATGTTTTACTGTACGAGGTAGGATGAAACCCCGGCAACATATCGATTGTCGGATAATAGTCGAGAAAAGCGAATTTGCTGGAAGCGGTAAATTCCGCGTAGGCGCCTAACGACACATATTTGTTGAAGTCGAAATAATAGTCGCTCAGCACACTTAAGGACGCCCAGTTATGCGACTGTTTCATGGCTGCCGGTCTTGATGCATCCCTGTAGTTTTCCCTGCCCCAGATTCCATTCAGCGAGGCTTTAAAATAGTGGCCGCTTGTAGGATACTGCTTATAATTATATGTATTTTTGTCAATCAGCATGTTGAGGGACAGGAAGGAGAAATTGGACTTGTTCAGCGTGTCCGTCGACTTGAAAAAAGCGCTTTTATGATAGTGGACATTCTGTAATCCGGAGGTAAATCCTACTTTCAGCTTGGAGTTTTTTGTCAGTCCCCTGCCTATGTTTCCGGTAAAAAAACTGTCGTATTCCTTCAAAAACACGGGACGGATGTTGTCGTAAAAAATATCCTGGCTACCCCTGTAAAAATCGTATGCAGACATGTATAGATACGCTTCGGTAAACAGCGGGAACGACAGCGGATAGTCCCGCCGGGCGCCTATCTGGAAAGAGGAATACTGCTTGCCGAAAGTCAGGTTTGCCCTGTAGCGCGTCAGATTTTTCTTCCAGCGCAGCATTTCGAGACCCGCGTAAAACATGTTTGCCGAAGATGAAGAAATGTTTCCGCCCAGGGAAATCCTGAACATTGGCGAGGGACTGATTCTGAAATTGGGGGTATAAGCCTGTTTTTCAAAATCATATTCGGCTGCAGGGTAAAAGGAATTGACGAGGTTGAATGCAATAATGCTGTAAAACCTGGATTCCAGCTGTTCGTGCGTGTAGTCGCTTTTTGTATCTCTGGTCATAAGACGCTGAATCATAACGTTCTGTTCGTCGGAGCCTCCCTTGACTGTCGCTCCGTTATATTTCAGGTCAAAGCATCTGGATTTGAACTGCTTTCTTTTTGCCGCAAGTTCTTCCGCAGTTCTTTGAACCGGGATTTTTTTACGGATTTCATCGATTTTTGTCAGAGTTATGTTGTAGCCCGAGTCTACAAGCTGGCGTATTCTCCAGAAATCGAGAATCTTCACTTCCGGAAAATGCTTTTCTATCAGTATCCCCATGGAATCGGGAATTGTATAGTCGGTACTGCTCATTAACATATTGGAAATCTGCGAAAGAATGTCCGACTCGTTGGGAGGTTCGGGATTCGAGGTGCATATACTGCCTATGATGACGTCGGGACTGAAATCGCTGGACATCACGTCCCAGGGGAAATTGTTGTACACTCCTCCGTCGAAAAGCAGGGTTGAGTCTATCAGAACGGGTTTAAAGACAAACGGATATGACATCGAGGCTCTTATTGCCGTTCCGAGGTTGCCGTTTCTCATTATGTAGGGCTTGTGGGTATTGATGTCGGACGCGACACACCTGAACGGCACCATCAGGCTGTCGAAATTGTTTTTGCAGGCAGCGGTAGCCGCCGAAGTCAGGTGGAGAAACTCCAAATCCATCCTGTATGGGGGAATCAGGTTTGTTGGCAGAAAGGGTTTAAATTCTTTCCGGCTGATATCGAAATTAAGATGCAGCATCTCCGGCGTTTCTTCCGGTTCCTGTGAAAAAAAGCGATATTTTACCGGTATAAGTCCGGTCAGAAGAGCGTTGAAATTCTGTGACGAAAAATAATCTATCATCTCATCGGGGGTGTAACCGATTGAATACAGCCCTGCTACAATGGCTCCCATGGATGTGCCCGAAACGTAATCTACCGGTATATTGTTGCTCTCCAGGGCTTTCAGTACCCCGATGTGAAAAAGCCCCTTTGCTCCGCCTCCACTCATAACAAGACCCACTCTAATGGAATCATTCGCCCATATTTTATTGTATGGAACACTAAAAATCAATAATATAATCAATAACCGCACTTCTAACCGTCTCATAAATGGTGTTTTAAATCTCCCTATATGAACCTAAAAACAAATCAAAGGTATAAAAAAAATCAAATCATACTGAAATGCCGCGTCCCGGAGGGTGCATGGATACGGAAATACATTCGACGCATGGATGGACATACATCTTACGCATGGATGTAGATACATGCGTTATCCTGTTATATAATCAAAAAATCCCGGAAATTCTGCTCCGGTCATCTTTTTGTAAAAAACTCATTAATCTTTGCAAAAGCCTGTTCTGCCTTTTCCGACAGTTTGCCTGAAAATTCTTCCGTTTTATCGGCAAGGCTGCTCAATGAATCCTTTATTTCGTCGGTAAAAACTTCTGCCCTGTCTCTCAGGATATCGCCAAGCTCGAGTTTTTTCCCTTCGAAAATTTCGGGCAAATAGTCCCTGATAAAGAGGGGCAGTCTTTTTTCCAGATGGTTTTTCAGGATACCGCTTACCTGCCCGGCCTGTTCGCCTGTCAAGCCTGCATTTTCGAGTTTTGTTATCAGGTTGGCGGTAGAACAGTGCAGGGCGTTTTTTGCCTCTTCGATAGCTTTGGCATAATTGGGTTCTTCGGCGACCTCCTTTACATACTCCACATACTCAACCACATTGTCCCTGTCGATCACAATCACTCCCCTGGTCAGCAGTCCGAGTTCCTCCAGAAGGAAGCCATACTTTTCACCAAATTCGTTATTCCTGTAATCCGACAGTACCGTCACTCTGCTGATCCCTTCCGCCCCGCAAAAACGGCTTTGGGCAAAGGGTAAATCCTTTGATATGCAGAGTATGACTATATTCTCTCCAAGTTTCGCCGCTTCCATGTTGAAACGTTTTGTCTGGATTGCACAAACGCCCGTATCAATGGACGGGAACACCGAGATTATCTTTACCTTATCCTTGAAATCGGACAGTTTCACCGGGTTCATGTCTGTTCCGGTCAGTGTAAACTCGGGAGCGGTTTGTCCCGCTTTTGTTTCGTTTCCCGTGATTGTCACAGGTTCGCCTCTAAATGTTATTTCCTTCATAATCATATAATTTTATTTACGTTTTCTTATTTCGTTTCTTAGACTTATAGCCATTTCGTAGTTTTCATTTTTCACCATCTCGTCAAGCTTGCTCAAAAGTTCTTCCATACTGAACTGTTCCAGCGGGTTGTTGCTGTCATGCAGAATATTGACTCCAACCATGGCAAGGACTTCTTTGCTTGTGAAAATCGGACATTTGAAACGCAAAGCCAAAGCCACTGCGTCAGACAGGCGCGCATCGAACTTCGTGTATTTTTTACCGTCGAAACAGAGTATTTCCGCGTGAAAACTGGAATCCTTAAAATCCTTTACAAAGACTTCCAGAACTTCGATATTGCTCAGTCGTGCCAGGTCAAAAAACAAATCGTGAATAAAAGGGCGTTTTGAAGTGGAATTTTCCAGACAAAAAGCTATTGACTGCGCCTCGTAAAATCCCAAAACAACGGGAAAAACGGAATTTTCTCCCTGTTCGCCAAGTATCATGACATATATTTCCGGCTTGTCCTGACTGCCCGAAATACCCTTTACAACTAATCTTCTTCTGTCCATATTCAATCTGAAACTAATTATAATCAACAAATTTTATAAAAATTGCCAAACTCTCCTATTCGCTTTATCGTGTTTTTCCGAACCGAACCATGCGAATAATTCTGCGGTGCAAATATAATAAAAAAATCTTTAACTGTACTGCCTGCGAAATTATAGGCGAAATATTATTTGAGGTGCTAAAGAAAGTAATTTTCGGATTCCTGAGATTAATCAGGAGATTATTTGATGGCAGTTCGGAATTTTGGAGTTTCCTGTTTACCGCAAAGTCGCAGATTTGTACAAAGTTTTTGGTACCTTTGGCAAGGCATCACGAAAATTTCAATTGAAAAGGAGTTGCCGGTTATTTTCAATCAGAATATTTATTCTGTCGGTCAGTTTGGCGGTAAGCGATTTGATGTTGAAAGCCTGTCTGTGGAATTCGAGATTGTGTATATCAGTTCCTGTAAAAGTATAGAAGTCGTTCTTGAGAAGATATTCCGCATTTTCCCGAACCTGTTTGCCGTAATATCCTGTGGGAGAAAGAAGATTAAGCTGGAAAAACAGAAAGCCGTCCGCTTTCAGCTTTCTGTAGTCGTTTCTATCCATGTACAGATAGCGTTCTGGATGCGCAAGGATGATGCGGTATCCCTTTTGTTTTATTTTTTGGATTGTTTGATGAAAGTTCAGGGGAGGATTGAGATATGAAGTCTCTACCAGCAGATGGTCGTCTGCAATGGTAAGCGGTTTGTTTTCGCGGTTTTCCAGATGTGAATCAAAACTGCTGTCGAGCATGTATTCGGCGGCCAGTCTCAAGTCAATGTTTCCGGCATATCCATTGATCAGATTATAGAAATGCTGTTTTAAGAATTTCGGGTTGTTTTCCAGAAAGTTTTCCATGACATGCGGAGTAAGATAGAATGCCCTGCACGCCCTGCTGTTCAAGACAGTCCAGGGCGGCAAAAGTCTCTTCTTCCGTCTTCATGCCGTCGTCCACTCCGTAAAGAAAATGGGAATGAATATCGGTCATGCCCTGCAACAGCCGGGATTCGGTGATGCTGTATTTTTCCTGAAAAACGGCAAAGTAATTTTGAATTTTGGATTTTGAATTGGGCGCGATGCGACGAGCATAATTCGTAATTGAGTTCGTAAAACGGCTCAGCCCTTTTCGTCATATCCGTATCCGTAGGAATGACCGTAACGCCCATATCCTCCATAATATTTACCGGATGACATGCTTGAGCCGTTAAGCAGAACCGCCATGCTGGGGAACTTGCCCGTCCTGTAGATTTGCTCCAGTTCGGGAAGCAGGCGACGGTCAAGCAGTCCTTCGCGGACTTATTTTAAATTTTGGAATTTCTTGTAAAACAGAAAGATAAGCTATTATTTTTGTTTTATGGGGTCCGAATTAGAGCGGATTTTGACTACCTGTTTGGCCGCTTCTTACTACCCTTTGTCGGCAGAAAACGCAAGGGCAAAGCTACGGCATGT
>JAIRZR010000070.1 GCA_031267155.1 Prevotellaceae bacterium
GGCGACAGGCTGCTCAGCTTTTTGAAATCGCGCTTGAATGTGGCAAGGCTTCTGCCGGTAAAGTTTGCCATGTCTTCCGTCGAAAGGCCGTACATGTAGTTTTCGTTCATGAAGTCGAGGATGTCTATTTTCCACGGCTCGGAAAAGTCGAACAGGGCGGAGTAGAAACTCTTGTCCGTGTTGAGCAGGCAATAGACGCCTTCGGTCATTTTGAGCTTTATCAGTTCTTCCGTAGGCGGTACCGGCGAATCGAAGTAGGGCGTCATCGACTCGAAAAGACTGACGATGTCGGGGCGACGGGCGGGAAGTTTATAGAAACTGAACTTATGACGCCGGGCGTCGATTGGCAGTTTGCTTTTGTCTAAAGTCTTGTGGTAAAACTCGCGCAGGAACTGACGGGTGAAACTCAAGCTGATTGACTTGCACTGCCCGCGTCCTTTGGGGCGTTTCACCATATTTACCCGGTTGTCCTTGCGGATAAAGGCACATTCGCCCTTGCCGACAGTCGTGGTTTTGTCCTGTTCGGTGATATCTATCGCGCCCGAAAGGACATAGATAAGACTATGCGTTTTTGCCATATTGCTGCGCTTGCAGCCGTTGTCGGAAAAACACGTCAGGAAAATGTTTGAGTAATTGATGGTTTTTATTCCGTTCATCATATTTGTTTTTTTGCAAAGATAAAAAATTAATTGCGAAACCAAAATTCGTCTGTCGGGAGTATGTTAATTGATGAAGAACGTTTCTACCGGTCCGGTGGGGCCTTCCTTTCCGTGCTGGTTGGAATAGCGGACATAGACGTTCGCCTGCTTGCCCAGTTCGGACGGGGAAAATTGCAGTTTATGACTCGCATTGGACGAAAAATCCAGCTTCCGGTAGGTGCTGATGTCTTCGGACAGGACGCCCGGCTCGGAAACGGACAGATAGATGTAGCTGCCCGTGGCGTGCGCCGGGAGTTTGCGCTTCGAGGTCTTTTCGTCTATCACAGTTGCTTCGAATTCGAAGGCTCCCAGGCGTTTCACGTTCACGATGCCCGTGTCGGTCGGCGTCTGTGCCAAGGTGCGTATGCCGTCGCGGGGCGATATGCCGAAAACCGCCTTGTCGGCCGTACTGATTGAGGTGTTGTACCGGATAAATTCGTTCAGGAACTGCCGCCATGCCTTTTCCAGCCTGTCGTGCGCTTCGTCGCGCGCCTTGCGGTTGCCCTTCGTCGCCGTATCGGGATTTGCCGCCAGCGCCTCCTTTGCGATGTAGTCATTACAAAGGGCGGTTATCACGGCAAATTTTTCGGGTGAAATCCCGTACGCGCTCAAATTCACCGACGCTTTCTGATAAGCGATTTTAATGTACTCCGTAAATCCCGTAATCGTTTTGGGAATTGCATCTCTACTCATATTCTTTCCTGATTAAATGTTTATAAATCAATATATTTAAATTTCAAATTTTCTTTTTCCCATCTATATCGGAAATTTTCCGAACATGTTCCGAGGTTTTCCGAACATGTTCCGAGGTTTTCCGAACATGTTCCGAGGTTTTCCGAACATGTTCCAAGGTTTTCCGAACATGTTCCGAGCTGTTCCGAACATGTTCCGAGGTTTCCAGAACCTGTTCCGAGGTTTCCAGAACATGTTCCGAGATTTCCGATTCACATTTGTGGGGGCAAAGATAGGGATTATTAAGATACAAAACAATATAATTCCTATCTACGTGTATGGTATTTTTTAGAGGATTAAATTGCTATGCAAAATGAAAACAGACAGAAGAAAAACGGTCTACCGGATAAAATTCGTCTGATGCCGTACCGCTTCCTGCTCCGGATACGGAACCTTTCCCCTGGCCGCTTCAATACATTTCAAGAGCCAGACCATGTTCCGTCCCAGCGTCCGCATCACCTGCAAGCCTTCCAAATCCTGCCGGACTTCTTCCGGCGTATGCCCGTGGACTTCGTTCCAATACTGGGAAGAAATGACCGGCATACCGGAAATGGTAAAGTATTTATTCAATACATCGAAGGCGGTAGCGGCTCCTCCGCGGCGGCAACTGACAATCGCGGCGGCCGGCTTGTAAGCAAACTTGTCGCTACTCGCATAAAACGTCCGATCCAGCAAGGCCAGCAGCGCGCCGTTGGGCGAAGCATAATAAACCGGCGAGCCGACAATGATGCCATCCGCCTGTTGCATTAAATCAATACATTCATTGACAATATCGCCCGAATAGGAGCAATGTCCGTCGTCACCGCACTGTCCGCAGGCAATGCAGCCCCGGATGGCTTTCGTTCCGATGTGGAAAATGCGGGTTTTGACTCCCTGTTTTTCCATTTCCCCCGCGATTTCGGACAAAGCGGTAAAAGTACATCCGCTTTTGTGGGGACTTCCGTTGATTAGCAGTACGTTCATTTTATTAAGTTATTCAATTAGCCACCTTTTAACTCCCCGTTCCGTTTGCGAAAATTCCACGCCGATTTTAACCATTTTTCTGTGGTCGGCGGAATACGGGATCGCATAATCTTTGCTGTTAATTTGTTTCAGGGCGTCATCGGCAGTGGCATTATCGTCCATTTTGAACTCGAAAACGTAAATGTTTCCGGCTGTCTTAACTACGGCGTCTGCCCTGCCTTTGCTGTTTTTTACTTCGGTTTGCACAAACTGTCCCATCAGCGTGAAAAGCAGATAAAAAACGTGCTGGTAATACTGCTCGTCGCGATGTTCCTGCTTGATGGCGTCGTAGGGAATGGCGGCAAAGAATGCTTTCAGGGAAGTCATGAAACATTCTATATCATTTTTCAACAGTTTCCTCAAAAACTCTATAACGGAGAAATTGCCGGAGGCAATCGGAGTCAGAACAAATGCCGGTAAAAGTTCGTTCAAGAAACCGTATTTTACCTCTTCATTCGGAAAACCCAAAGTATATTCATCTAAAAAACCGTCGTAATATTTGATTGTCAAATAGCCGCTCTGGTAAAGTAGCGGCACGAGATTCTGATTTTCAAACCGATAATCCATTACAGAGTTTGCGGCGATATACACGTCATCATCAAATTTGCGGATATCGTAGTTTTGATTTCTCAACGCTTTTACCAGAAAAGTCGGCGTGCCTGTGGCAAACCAATAGTAAGCAAAGTCCAGTTTTGCGAAAGTATTTAGCAGGCTGAACGGATTGTAAATATCCTCGCCGGTTTTAGCAAAATGGTAACCGTCATAAAGCTTTTTCAGTTTTGCAAAGGCTTCGTCATAAGTCATATCATTTGCAACTGCCAATGCCTGAATTTCAGGCTGAAAATTTTGCAGCAGTTCGGTTTCGGAAATACCACAAATTTCTGCAAAATTTTCGTCCATACTTATGTCTATAAGCTGGTTCAAATCGCCGAAAATACTTACTTTCGAAAATTTTGTCACGCCCGTGAGAAAAACAAAACGGAGATACCGGTCAGAGCTTTTCAATACGCCATAAAATGATTTCAGCAAAATTCTGATTTCATTATTTGCAGTTT
>JAIRZR010000089.1 GCA_031267155.1 Prevotellaceae bacterium
CGAACAAGCCGCAGGCGCAGTTCGGGGTAAAGCTCCTCTCCGTCACAACTCCGTAAGGAGTTGAACTACTTCGTAGTTCTGGAGTGCGATAGCTTACCCCGGGCTGCGCTTCGCTTGCCTGGGGTTATCGACATCAGACGCCTACGGCGTCAAAAGACACGAAGCATCTCTACATTTTTACCTCACAATTTTAGCCCGCGCGCAGTATAAATGAATATCAAGTTTCCATGCATATTCATCTTCTTTCAAAACTTTAAACTGGGTGTACTGCAAAAATCCGTTTATATAATATAAAAATAAAAAATAACTAATAATTATTACATTTGCACCCGAATTGAACATCTTAAAATGGTATATATGCGATATAAAAAGCATCTGCGCACAGCAGATTTTACGCCGAAACTTGCGGGAAGGAATCTGCGCATGGCAGGTTTCTTCCCGCAAATTACGGGAAAGAATCTGCGCATGGCAGATTCCTTCTCGCAATTTGCAGGAAAGAATCTGCGCATGGCAGCAGATATTTCAGGCGGATATTCATGTGAATCAACAGTATTTAAACTTTTAATTTACAATTATGGTAAAATTTAGAGTCTTATTATTTAAGTTTTTGCCCAACGAAGCCCATTACAAGTTTTTTGACAGGGCATGGGAAGAAGTGGCGGCGGCAGGTTCCAGCGTGCAAAGCGCCCTGGGCACGCTTTCCGGAGAGCTTAACGACTGGTTCGTGAAGGAAACAGCCTGCGTCGAATGGGTGTATAAAAGTGCGTTGACAGCCAGCATTGCCGATGCCGAACGGCATCTCAATAAAACGCTGCTCGGACTGTCGGCGCAGGTCAGAGGCGCACGCTACGACTCGAATCCGGTGGTGGCAAGCGCAGCCAAACGTCTGTACATCATGCTGAAAAGCTACGGCTATGTGAGCAGGAAACCCTATCTTCAGGAAATCGGCGCGACGAAAGCTATCATCGTGCATCTCAAGGACGACATGGCGCCGGACGTACAGTCTGCCGGCGTGTCGCGGTGGACGATGGAAATCCAGACGGCGCTGAACGATTTCGTCAATCTGTTCGAACAGCGTGAAGCACAGATGCTCAACAAGCCGGAGCAGGGATTTCCCGAAGTGCGCCGCGGAATCGAGAACGTCTGGCGCCGGATTGTTGTGCTGGTCAATGCGGGAGCGTCGCTGAATACCTCGCCCGAATTTGCAGCGCTGATCAACAGGCTGAATCCCGAAATCAAGTATCTCAACGGAGAGTTTCACCGCGTCAGGCACAGCATCGCCGCAGCAGAGCTGTCGCCAATCGAAAAGCAGCCGTACACCGGCAAGCCGTGTACGCCCGTGCCGGAGGTATTGTATGTTACTCCAAAGGAAACGCTCAGGCTTGTGCTCGGTAAGGATTTCAATGTTACCTACAAAAACAATGTCAATGCAGGAAACGCCGAATGTACAATCCACGGAAAAGGCGGATACCGCGGGCTTAAAACTGTTACGTTTATCATTGTCCGCTGACTGCGGCTGAAAATTGTGACTGAAAAAGAAGACATTCTGGCGGAAACGTCTTCTTCATTTTTTGCGGGGAGACTTATGTAAAAATATACCCCCTGCCTTTAGCGGGTAATTCTGCCGGCAGGCAAACCTTCCCTTTTCTGCAAAACAGGAGCCGCCCGTACAGTAAGGGATTACTTCAGGGCGGCTCATCTGCGATGTTTTGTTTTCCACTTCGGGCAGCCTGTATCATCTGGTCGATAGTCCGGTCGGGTTTTCTGTAAAAGCGAGCGGTAAAATATACCGTGCCGTCATAGATGATTTCGGCTTTCTGGTAGCTTGATAAGGTTGCGGTAACCTTCATGCTTGGGAATGAAACCCTGATTGCTGTTGCTGTTTTCCGACATGTTATTTTCTTTTTCTTTTTTCTTGTTTGGGGACATTAAAGTTTCGGTTGATGATATCTGATAATCTTCCCCCAATGTCTCTACAGTCCCCACTATCCCAACAGTCCCTAAAAAACCACTATTTTAAGCACAAAGATAGTTCAAAAATAACCAAATTCATTTTTTTGCGTTCAGTTCCGCGTGCAGGCGTTAACCTTGAATGAAACCGAACGTGGTTTTGAATAAATTGATGAATAAATCGAACAGTCCGACATTTTGGAATATATCCTAATAGAATGATATATTGTTGTTCCCGATGATTTTTTGCATAAAGTTCAAATGAAATTCGGTTTATCTAATAAAGAAATGTTATCTTTGCACCGCTTTTTATAATTAATTACAATAAATATTTTGGTCTTATGAAAAAGATAGCACAAGTTTTTTTACCTTTATTACTGGTAACATTTTTTACCTTTTCTGCAGGGGCAGAAATAAAACTTCCCGCCATTTTTGGCGATAACATGGTATTGCAGCAGCAGTCGCAGGTAGCTGTATGGGGCTGGGCTAAAGCCAATTCAAGCGTAACAGTTACATGTTCGTGGAACAGGAAAAGCTATTCCGCAAAGAGTGATGGAAACGGATACTGGAAACTGAAAGTGCATACGCCTGAAGCAAGTTATACCCCGTACACCCTCACGGTAAGCGACGGAAAACCCGTTTCGCTGAAGAATGTACTGATCGGAGAAGTGTGGCTCTGTTCGGGACAGTCGAACATGGAAATGCCGATGAAGGGATTTTATCTTCAGCCGATTGAAGGAGGTCCCGAGGCAATAGCCCATTCGTACAATTTCGGTATTCGCTGTTTTACAGTACAGAAAACATCGAAAGCAGCGCCTCAGGACGACTGTTCGGGTACATGGGAAGTCGCCAGTGCGCAAACAGTCCCGAATTTCACCGCCACGGGTTATTTTTTCGGGCGTATGCTCAATCAGTCTTTGAATGTGCCTGTAGGTTTGATTCATACAAGCTGGGGCGGTTCTCGTATCGAAGCATGGATGACCCCCGAATCGCTGAAAGACATTCCCGAGAAGCCCATCCCCGCAAGCGAGGCCGACATCAAGATACAGAACGGCTCGCCAACAGTTCTTTATAACGGCATGCTCAAACCTGTCGCAGGCTACGGTATCCGCGGAGCAATCTGGTATCAGGGCGAATCAAACAAAGATGAGCCCGAATTGTATGTAAAAATGTTCGACAAAATGGTTAGCGGATGGCGTGAACTCTGGAACCTCGGCGAATTTCCGTTCTACTATTGCCAGATAGCGCCGTACAGGTATGGAGGAGGCGCCAATTCGGGATATATTCGCGAGGCTCAGGCAAAGGGAATGCTGACTCCCAACACGGGAATGGCGGTGCTGATGGACGCCGACAGTCCCGGATGCATTCATCCGCCGAAGAAAAAGGACGCCGGTGAACGCATGGCTCTCTGGGCTTTGGCAAAAACTTACGGAATGGGAAAAATGCATTACCGCAGTCCCGAAGTACAGTCCGTTGATATCGAGGGACGTGTTGTAATCGTTTCCTTTGACCTGTTCGGCTCGTCGTCCGGACTGACAAGCAATGGCAGGGAACTGCTTAATTTCAAACTTGCCGGCAAGAACAAGCGTTTTTATGAAGCCAAGGCAGCCCTGTCGGGAAACAGGGTTTTTGTTTTTTCTCCCCATGTGGCGGAACCTGTTGCCGTAAGATATTGCTTTGACGATACATCGGCAAGCGAACTGTATACGGTGGAAGGAAATTTGCCGGTGTCCTCATTCCGTACGGACAACTGGTAACTGTCGGAATATGAATCTGCAGGGAAGGTGAAAATAAAATTTATTGTTACGGGTAAGACAAATACCGGATATCTCCGGGAAGCCATATCCGTATATGAAAACAGATTAAAACATTATATCCCTTTCGAACTGATTTGTATTCCCGACGTCAAAAATGCGGGAAATCTAAACGAATCACAGCTGAAAGACAGGGAGGGAAAAAGTATTCTGGCACAGCTGAATTTCGGGGACGAACTGATTTTGCTTGATGAAAAGGGCGGAATGTGTTCGTCTTCGGAATTTTCGCTCCTGCTTTCAAAAAAGATCAACGCAGGCAGCAGATGCATAGTGTTCGTTGCGGGAGGAGCGTACGGCTTTTCGGACGAAATTTATGCCAAAGCGTCGTCGATGATTTCGCTGTCGCGGATGACTTTTACGCATCAGATGGTGCGCCTGATATTTGTCGAACAGCTTTACAGGGCGTTCACTATAATAAAAGGAGAAGCGTATCATCACGAGTGAAAAATCCGGCGCTCTTTCTGCTCCGCATTTGCTCATTTCTTACATTATACCTAATTTTGAGCCCGAAAATGACGGGTAACCGGTTAAGATTATGGATAAAGCAGTATCAGTAATATTTGGAATATTATGCATTTACTCCGTTTCGTGTACGGACGGAACGAAAATAAAGACGGATTACGAACGCTTGAAACTCAAGGGCAGGGTGCAGTATATCACCGAAACGTACTTTTTACCGCTTGTCTCGGGAGACACGATAAAAAGGGGAGAACGGACAAGCAATGCGACTTCGTTTTACGAATCAAGCGATGACGAGCTGTTCTCTTCATACGAAACGAAAGTGTATTTTGACCGTAACGGAAACATCAGGGAATGTTATATGGACGACAGCGCAAGCGATTTCCACTTTAAGGAAACGTTTGAGTATGACGGCAATCTGCTGATAAACAAACTCGGGCTTTTGTCCGGAGAGTTTTTCTACAGGGAGATATACCGGTACGATTCCAAAAACAGGGAGACGGAAAGGAGTTTCTTTGACAGCGAAAAGAATATCTTTGAATCTGTTATCCTGGAATATCCGGATAAAAACACTCTTATCGAAAAAATCCATACAAAAAGCGAATATTCCGATTTCGAGCGGGAAACACGCTTCGAAAACGCTTTGCCGGTGTCGCTTGAAAGCCGTATCGATCCTGTCAATATTCTCGAAAAATGGAGCGGGGAATATGACACTCAGGGACAGCTGGTTTTGTCGAAATTTTATGACGCTCAGAGTAATCTGCTTCAATATGCAAAGTACAGTTATGACGGGCATGGGAACGAACTCGAATGTTCGACATTTTCGCCCGGAGACGAACTTTTGGAAAAACATGAATACCGGTATAAATATGACAGCTGTGGAAACTGGACTCAGCAGGTCTCGATCACGGACGGCTATCCTGAAATTATCATGCTGCGGAATATTATCTATTACTAATTTAATTACAATCATATATGAATTTTGACGAATTGATTCTCAACAGG
Organism: Prevotellaceae bacterium; assembly: GCA_031267155.1. Lineage (GTDB taxonomy): Bacteria > Bacteroidota > Bacteroidia > Bacteroidales > UBA932 > JAIRLF01. The sequence goes on from JAIRZR010000089.1 coordinate 5,229, forward strand.
CAAAGCGACCGCAAATACGACATAAACAGAGCGGTCGAAGAAGAAAAGCTGATGGAATGTATCATCTCTGCAGGACAGGCTCCTTCGGCATGTAACGCCCAGCCATGGAAGTTTATTATTGTCAGGGATAATGCGCTTAAAACGCAGGTATGCGACTGCGCCGTAAGCATGGGACTGAACAGATTTTGCGCCGACGCTCCCGCTGTTGTCGCCCTGGTGCTTGAAAAACCGAATTTCACCTCGAAAATCGGAAGCGTGCTGAAGGGAAAGGAATATACGCTGATAGACACAGGCATAGTAGCGTATCATTTTTGCCTGAAAGCCGGCGATCTCGGTCTTGGAACATGCATGATCGGCTGGTTTGACGAGAAGAAAGTAAAGAAACTGCTGGATATCCCGTCATCAAAAAGAGTGCCACTGCTTATTACAGCCGGATACCGGGCAGGAGATTTAAGGAAGAAAGCGAGGAAAAAACTGTCTGATATCTATAGCGTTGACAGGTATTGATCATGAACAGAACCGATATTTGCGTAATCATACCCACGTATAACAATGAGGGCGCTCTGGCTGATGTGATCGAAAAGACTCTCTCGCAGGGCTTCCATCTTATTGCAGTGAATGACGGTTCTACAGACGGCACGGCGGAACTGTTGGCGGGCTATGCCTCACACCTGACTCTCATATCCTGTCCTGTCAACCGGGGAAAGGGTTTCGCCCTGCGGCAGGGTTTTGCAAAAGCCTGTGAAGAAGGGTTTTCGTATGCCATCACTCTGGATTCCGACGGTCAGCACAGTCCGGAAAACATCGGTCTTTTTGTCGAAAAGCTTAACGAAACGGGCGAATCCCTTATCATAGGAAACAGGAATGTCGTAATCGGAAATGTTCCGGCAAAAAATACATTCGGCAAAAAGTTCTCCAATTTCTGGTTTTGGATCGAAACGTGGAAAAGATGCAAAGACACTCAAAGCGGATTCAGGCTGTATCCTCTAAGACCGTTGCTGAAAAAACATTTTTATACCGACCGCTTTGAGTTTGAGGTCGAATCGCTTGTCCGCCTGGCATGGGATAATATTCCGGTACACGAAGTCGATATTCCGGTAAGGTATTTTTCGAAGGAAAACCGGGTCTCGCATTTCCGTCCCGCCACCGATTTTTTCAGGATAAGCGTTCTGAACAGCATTTTAGTGATTTTGGCATATCTGTGGTTTCTTCCCCGCCTGTTTTTCCTGAAAATGAAGAATAAAACATGGAAAGAACTGTTCAATCCGGAAGAGAGCAATTTAAAGAAAGCACAAAGTCTTGCGTTCGGCATTTTTATGGGAATAATACCGATATGGGGATTCCAGATGATTGCGGCTTTTGCCCTTGCGGCAGTCCTGAAATTGAATAAAACGCTTGTACTGCTTGCATCCAATATAAGCATGCCGGTAATGATTCCGGCGATTGTGTTCGGAAGCCTCTGGCTCGGGAGTCTCGTCCTGAATACCGGAGATGCAGTAAAATTCAACAGCGATATATCACTCCAAAGTGTTGGCGACATGATATTTCAATACATAATCGG
>JAIRZR010000113.1 GCA_031267155.1 Prevotellaceae bacterium
TGAGAGACCTGATTGACCTGGACGACAACGCCCGCTATCAAAAACTGCTGGACGCCGTCCAGTCCGAAGCCGGACTGTTTGCCCAAAGCAAGTATCTCGAAATTAACGGCGTAAAAGACAATCAGAGCCTGCTGTTCGGCGATTCGGGTCTGGTCATTTACTCAAGCGAACAGATTCCCGACATGCTGAACATGCAACTGTGGGTGATCGAATCGGACGCCGATGTACGGCAGTTCGCACTCAATGCCGACAAAGTGATAGACAGCGACGCCTTCAAAGGACTGCTGATTGCCGTCGAGGCAGCGCTGACGGTCACGAATCCCGTCCTGTCCGGCATCATCGGCATCGGCACCGTAGTCGCTAACCTGCTGCGGCAGAAGCTGCGCGCCAACAAAGACGACCTTGTGGGATACTGGCAATTGACCCTCAACCGTGCCGAACACTATCCGCACGGCACACGCGACCGGCAGGACACGGCCGATACGACAGGAAACATACTGGTGGACTATACGCTGTTCGGGTTTGAGAATGTGGCAGAGGGATAAAGGATTCATATCAGAGAAATAAAACAACTATGCGTACCTGTTCATTTTTATTGATCATTTGTATGTTTTCCTGTTCGACACCCTATTCAAATGAATTGGAAACTGTTCTTGACCAGGCTGGGAAGAACCGTAAGGAATTGGAAAAAGTGCTGAAACATTACAGCCGGGAACCTGCCGACAGTCTGAAATGGCGTGCGGCAGAGTTCCTGATTGTAAACATGCCGGGCAAGCATTCGGCATATTACGATGCCCCGTGGAATTATGTGGCTGCAATGTGCTTGCGGTGGACAAGTTCCTCGGATAAGCAGAAGGTACTGGATACGTACAAAATAAGTGAGCCAGTAGTGCAGGAAGATATAACCTGTATTACGGCCGAATACCTGATTAATAATATTGAACTGGCATTCAAAGTGTGGCAGGAGCGCCCGTGGGGAAAACACATCCCCTTTGACGCTTTCTGTGAGGAAATCCTGCCTTATCGGGTGGGTGTCGAGCCATTGGAGAACTGGAGGGAAAAAGCCCTTGCAGGCTTTGCAGATCTGGATTCGGTATTGAATAAACCCGCAACTACATCGGCGGAAGCATGCCGCATTGTCAACAATTTGTTGCCAAGATTCAGGATAGACAATGATTTTCCACCGATGAACTTCTCGCAGTTAATGGCTTCGGCAAAAGGAACATGTGATGGCATGGCTGCGTTAGCCGTTTTCAGTATGAGGGCGTTAGGCATACCTGTTACATTCGATTTTACGCCACGATGGATAAATATGTCAAGCGGACATTCCTGGAATGCCGTACGCGACAGCACGGGAAACCATATTTCCTTTATGGGAACAGAGAGGAATCCGTACGAACCACATCCGGGAACCTTACGTAATATCTATAAGAAAGGAAAGGTTTACCGTAAAACATTTGCGATGCAACAAAATATCCAAACGGAAGACAGCAACATTCCTCCGTTATTGGAGGCGTATAAAAACATAAAGGATGTATCAGCGGAATATGCCGGATGTACAGACACGGTTACCGTTCCTCTCAAGTATCCTCCCGTGATGTCAACAGGGTATGTGTACCTTGCAATTGAACAAGACCACCGGTTCTATCCCATTGCGTGGACTGAGGATAGCGGAGCGACATGCCATTTTCCGTCCGTAGGGAGGGATATCATTTATTATCCGGTATATTATGCGAATAACCGGTCAACGCCGGCAGGAGATCCTTTTTGGCTGGATAACGACGGAAACAGGATGATTCTTTCCCCGGACAGTACGGATATGTTATTGACTCTTAATAAAATTGATCCGGATAATAATATATCCCGATGGCTAAAATGTATGCATCATGGCATATTCGAAGGAGCAAATCAATCGGACTTTTCCGATGCGAAAGTTCTATATACGATCAATCATATTCCCGGCATATTTTATAACGACGTTATATTGCGGATACCGGTCAACTATCGATATGTCCGTTACAAATCGCCGGAGGGAGGGGGTTGTATGGTTTCCGAGATAGAATTTTACGGTTCGGAAGAAGAAAAGTTATCAGGAATATCTATCGGTACGCCGGGAGCATGGAATAATTCAAATAGAACCTGTGACAAAGCGTTTGATGATGACATAACCACTTTTTATGATGCATTTGAAAAAAGCGGGGCGTGGACGGGACTTGATTTTCAAGAACAGAAACAGATTCATAAAATCCGCTACCTGCCACGTACCGAAACCCAGTTTATATACGAAGGACATCATTATCAATTGTTTTATTGGACGAAAGACGGATGGACGTCACTGGGTAAACAAACAGCAACAAGTAACGGTTCACTGCAATATCATGCACCGTCGCAAACATTGCTGTATTTAGAAAATCTTACGCTCCGAAAGAAAGGCAGGATATTCTTTGTTACACCCGACCATGAGATTCACTGGCGTTGATGTTCGATTAATAACCCAATTAATAGAAAGATAGACATGATAAAGAGAGAAATGAAAATTATATTTCCTGTAAGATGGATTTGTGTAGTCAATGCGGCAAGGAGAGGATTGGTTTTGCTTGCTCTTTTACTTGCAGGAGTTCCATTAATGAAAGCGGAAATCCGGTGGAATACTGTTGCAAAGCAGTCATTAACGGAAAGAACGAGGGATGTATGGCTCGAATACGATAAATTGTATAAGTATCCTGGAAAAAACGGCTTATTCCTGTATAATCACGCCGCGGAGCTGCACGAAGTAAAGGAATATGAAAAAAGCCTGTCGGCATTTGAACAATGTATTCGATACTGTAATGATATGGATGTCCGGATGCTGTATGCCGACAATCACAAGGGAAACGTTCCGGCGTCAGAAAACAGGACGGATGTTAAACCTTTTAATAAAATGCAATCAGGGCAAGGCAACCTTTTGGAAAATGAAACTCCAAAGGGTCTCTTGCCTCCGTAAGGGTGTCTGGATGAAGTATTTTTTTCTTTATGCTTTGAGGGGAAAGTGCGGACGGACAGAATCAGTCGGAGCGAACATGGCCGGATGAAAGGAGAACGGCAAACGCCTTTCAGGAACTCTGAAAACAGGGTTACTTGCAGGTCATTGATAAACAAGGTTTGCAAAATTTTAATAAACAAATTAGATATGAAAAATATTTTTAAAAACAAAAAAGTGAGAATCTTCAGTTTGGCGACTATGTTGTCAAGTATGATTTCTACAGGGATTTTTATACAGAGTTGCAGTAATGAAACTGAAGTGCTAACACTGGATATTCCTGAAGAATATAATGAAGTAGGAAAATTGCATAACGAAGGCTTGGAATATGTTTTTACACAAATCAAGGCTCAAGCTATCGAGTCAGTAAAGAATCCTGACATCAAAAGTTTATCTGTAAAAGTGAATAATCAAGAATTTATCAAACAGGTAACAATAGATTTTTGCGAGAAAAACAAAAGATTAAAAAATAGTTTTGGTGTTTATGAACAGGCTATAGAAAATGTTTTAAACCCCAGAATGGCTTTGAAATCGACTGCATTAGAAAATGTCAGTCCTTCCCTGAAAACATTGCAGGATGCAGTAACTGCAGCTATCCGTAAGGAATACAAAAAAGAAGAATTGTCTCAATTAAAATTTCAATTGGATG
>JAIRZR010000129.1 GCA_031267155.1 Prevotellaceae bacterium
GCTATCGCACTCCAGAACTACGAAGTAGTTCAACTCCTTACGGAGTTGTGACGGAGAGGAGCTTTACCCCGAACTGCGCCTGCGGCTTGTTCGGGGTTATCCATCTTAAACTCCTTACGAAGTTTGTCCGCAATGCACAAAACTGCCCCGCGCACTGTATAATGTCAATAGAAACATAGTATGCTGTTCTGCCGACATGGCAATACCCGCATAATATACAAAATCACGGCTTGCAAAATTGAGGTTCAGGCCGTTTACCGTGCCCGCCGTAAACTGAAATCCGCGCTGACCGGGAATGTATCGCTGTCTTGAAAACAATATAGTCAATGTCAAACGATACCGTGGAGAATTTTTTTCAGCTGCAAATGGAAAAACAGCAGGTCATTATGCGAATAAATACCCTTCAGGAAATACTGTATGCCAAAATTCTGACTGCCGATGTGCTGTATTCTTTTCCGATTGTTTCTATAGACTGTTTCCATTATCAGGTGCACTGGATACGGGGATTCGTTGCCCGAACTTTGATTTATAGGATTATATAATTTTCCTGATTCAAAGAAAATCACGGTAATCCCATAATCATACGAATCACGGTTCAGACAGATTTTCCCGAAAGGCAGCTAATGTTACGATATGTTCCTGCAGAATTTTGGATTGAGGACTGCAGACAGTTTTGATTTCCGCCTGTTCTGCCTGTTGTTGTTATTTTATTAGCGCCGGATTGTCCGATCTTTTGTCTTCCGAACTGAATGATTGCTTCGATTAAGGAAAATCATGGCAATCCCATAATCATACGAATCACGGTTCAGACAGTTTTGATTCATGTTTTTTCGTGACGAAACGGCTTCCTGCAAATTTGATCCATACTTTTTCATGACGAAAGTGCATGAAGTTTTTCTGCGGCAACTCTTTTCGCGACGAAATGGCATTCTGCAAATTCGGTTCATGTCTTTTCGTGACGAAGATACATGAAGTTTTTCTGTGGCGGCTCTTTTCATGGCGAAACGGCATCCTGCAAATTTGATTCATGCCTTTTCGCGACGAAAACGTATGAAATTTTTCTGCAACGACTCTTTTCGTGACGAAACGGGGTAAAACAAACCTGATTTATGTGCTTTCGTGACGAAAAAAATAGATTTTTTTTCGCAGCAATTTTTTTCGTGGTAAAAAGCAGTTGAAAAAATCTTATTTTTCCGGCTCTATAACGAATCGTGTGAGTATATAATGAACCTGTGAAAGGCAACTTTTTTATTCACTATCAACCGACTAACTTAAAAATTAGCCAGTCCTTATCTTATATATTACTGACATGAGTAACCTCTTAACTCTAAAAGACTAATCAGCACATTGTCACATCCGACAGCTGTTCATATTTCGACCGTGTGATTGACACGCTTCCCGACCTCACAAACTGCAATATTCCATAATGTTCGAGTTCGTCGAACAGTTCCCTGATTTCCGTTTTGCCGCCCGTTTTTTCGATAACGGTATACAGGTTGTTGACTTCTATAATCTTTGCATTATACCTGTTCACCAGACTTTCTATGGTATTGTTTGCCATCAGGGTTTCCGTAGTAACCTTGAACAGGGCTATTTCGCGGGAGATTATTTCATCCTCGACATAATAGTATGCCGTCAGTACATCAATCTTTTTTTCCACCTGCTTCACCAGTTTTTCTATAGCCTTGTCGTCGGAGTAGCATGTTATTGTAAACTTGTGCACACCCTTCATTGCCGAAGCCGAGACGGTCAGACTTTCGATGTTTATAAACCTGCGCGTGAAGATATTCGAAATCTGGGTCAGCAGTCCCACGTGATTTTCGGAATAGACAGTTACCGTGTATAATGTTTGCGTATTTATATCCATATTCAATATTTTTGTCGTTATTTCTCTAAAATTACACTGCTTACATTCATTCCCGGAGGAATCATCGGCAGTACCATGCCCTTTTTTTCGACGTCCACCTCCAGAAGATAGGCTCCGTTATGTTCCAGCATTTCCCTGATTGCATCGTCCAGATCGTCTCTTTTCGAGACCTTCCGCCCCTTAATCCTGTAAGCCTCTGCGATTTTTACGAAATCGGGATTAAGCATTGGAGTTTCCGAATAGCGTTTATTAAAAAATATTTCCTGCCACTGGCGCACCATCCCCAAATATCTGTTATTGAGAATGATGATTTTCACCTTGACATTACTCTGCATGATTGTGCCCAGCTCCTGGATGCACATCTGGATACCTCCGTCGCCGCAGAACAGGCATACCGTACGGTCGGGAACGGCGATTTTTGCCCCGATCGCCGCAGGCAGACCGAATCCCATGGTTCCCAATCCTCCCGACGAGATGAAACTTCTCGGATTCTTATGCTTGCTGTAGCGTGCCGCCATCATCTGGTTTTGTCCCACGTCGGTAACTGTAATCGCTTCGTTGCCGGTTTTTTCCGATATGCGCCGTATAACCTCGCCCATGCTTATATATTCCCTGTCGCAGTATATCTCGTTTGCAATGACCCTGTCGTACTCTTCGCCGTTTATGATATCGAAACTTTCAATCCAGTCGTCGTGGTCGGCCTGTTTCAGCAGAGCGGTAACGGCGGGCAGGGTTTTCTTGACGTCTCCCAAAACGGGTATGTCAACATCCACATTTTTGCCTATTTCGGCGGGATCTATGTCAAAATGGATGATTTTCGCCTGCTTGGCGTATGTATTGACATCTCCGATAACGCGGTCGTCGAATCTCATTCCTATCGCGATAAGCAGATCGCACTCGTTTGTCTTCTGATTCGGGGCAAGATTCCCGTGCATTCCCAGCATTCCCTTGTTTAAGGGATGGTCGAAAGGCATAACCGAAGCTCCCAGCAAAGTCCATGCTGCGGGGATCTGGGCTTTTTCGATGAAACTGATCAGTTCCTGTTCCGCTTTTCCAATCTCGACTCCCTGCCCGACAAGCGCAAGCGGCTTTTTCGCGGAGTTTATCAGTTCCGCCGCTTTACGTACATTAGCCCTGTCGATTTTCGGCATGGAAACATAGCTCCTTATCGACGTGCATTTTTCGTAGTAATGATTAATCATGGACACCTGCGCGTCTTTTGTAAAATCGAGCAGAACAGGACCCGGACGTCCCGAGGATGCAATGTAAAAAGCCTGTGCCACAGCCCATGCAATCTCGTCGGCTCTACGAACCTGATAGCTCCATTTCGTAACGGGCTGGGATATTCCCACGATATCGACTTCCTGAAAGGCGTCGGTGCCCAGAAGCGGGGAGACTACCTGTCCCGAAATCACTACCAGGGGAGTACTGTCTATCATTGCGTCGGCTATTCCGGTAACGGTATTTGTGGCGCCCGGACCCGAGGTAACAATGACGACGCCAACTTTTCCGGACGCCCGCGAATAGCCCTGGGCTGCATGAACGGCGCCCTGCTCGTGACGAACCAGAATGTGCTTTAGCTTTTGCCTGTAGTCATACAGGGCATCAAATACGGGCATTATCTGCCCTCCGGGATACCCGAAAATCGTATCTGTTCCCTCTTCAATGAGGCTTTTCATCAGAGATACGGAACCGGAAACACTTTCTCTATTATCCATATATATTTATTTTTATTATTTTTTCAATCAAATCCTCCGGCGAGGAACATATCGCAAGCATGTCTTTATTTTCCCTTTTCAGGAAACCTTCCCTGACCATGTTATCCATGAATCCGGCAAGCAGGTCGTAATATCCGTTTGTATTTAGCAGTCCAAGCGGAGCCTCGAACAGTCCCAGCTGGGAAAGTGTCAAAGCTTCAAACATCTCGTCCAGCGTGCCGAAACCTCCGGGAAGTATAATGACAGCGTCGGCAATTTCGAACATCCTGACTTTCCTTTCGTACATCGTCGAAGTGTATATTATTTCGGTACATTCGTTTTTGGTGATCTCCAAATCGTCAAGCATACGGGGAATAATTCCCGTAACCTTTCCTCCGTTTTGAAGGACGGCGTCGGCGACTACATTCATAAGCCCGCGTGAAGCTCCTCCATAGACTAATCCAAGTCCTTTGTCTGCCAATATTTCGCCCAATTTTTTCGCTTCACTTGCGTAAATCCCGTTCTGTCCCGGAGATGAAGCGCAAAACACTGCAATATTTTTCATTTTTTTCAACATTTCATTTTAAAAACAGAAGCCTTTCTCCTGATGAGAAAGGCTTTGTTTTACTTTAAATCAACTGCGCAGCAATTCTCATCCTTTACTTGCCTGCAAAAGGACGACGAGAATAATACCACTAAGTTGCCAATTTATCATTTCATCAAAAATTTGCGCAAAACTAATACATTTTTTCCAATTGAAAAGCAGAAACGCTGGAAAATATTTTATCCCGAAACAATATTGAACTGATAACCAAATGAATTAATGGCAAAAAAAAAATCGGCAGGACGAACTGTCTGGCTGTATTTTGATTGAATGTTATCGCATAAATCGTTTTGCCGCTTGCATCAACGTCAAGTTCGCTTATCCGTACTCTTTTCGATTCCGGTTTTGTTTCGTTATAATCCAAAAATAAAACTTTTTATCCGTACCTTTTTATATGGAAACATGGCGCTAATTACCTGTGTTTTGTAAATTCAACTAAATTCTTGAATGTCCGTATTCGTTTTCGCTGTTCAAAATGCCGTGTAAGCACGTTGTCTATATAGCTGCCTACCGTAATTTCACTGTCGGGAAACATCCGCGTAATCCGGGATACTGTGCCGTGCATGCTCCGGCTGATATAGACGCATTGCCTTGTCTTTAATTCTTTCTTTTTCAGGTAAACGCCGGCATAGTCCGTTTCCCTTTTCCGTGACTGACCGCGAAAGATCGCTTTTGTTAATGTCTCCATACTTTTTTGCTTATTAATTGCTTATTAAAAAATAGTGTTGTTTTTTTGATTGTACAGGCGGACAATATCATCCTGAAACATCTCGCCTCTTCGTCTCTGAAACCAATCGTGCGGATTTCAAAGATGCAGCGGGGTTTGAGTTGTAGGCAAGGTTTACCTGCGTTTTATGGTACAGACCGCCTTTTCGCTTTGCCTCTTTTTCTTCCTTGAGGTATGCTTACTTTTGCAGAATATTTTGTGCGACATACGATGGGCATGATTATACAGTCCAAACGTATGATACCACTACCCCTCAGATACGTGCCATGGGCACATATTCTTCAGTCGGAAGGAGTAAAAAAAATCGCCATGGAAAGTACGGCGACTTACCGGGTTCCCATCCGGGATATCCTTTTAGAAACGGGCTTTGAATTAATGCCTGTTAATCCGTATCTGATAAAGCAGATGCCAGAAGAGAAAAGCGATCCAAAGGATGCCCGCCGGATAGCGAAACTGCTGCATAAAGGGATGTTACGCGGCAGCCTGATACCCGGTCCGGTGATTCAGGAATTACGGGTTTATTCCCGGAAGTACACCAAATTGCAGGGACAGCTGACAGGCACACTTCA
>JAIRZR010000164.1 GCA_031267155.1 Prevotellaceae bacterium
GCAATGAAACACTGACAAAAACGATGCTGCTCACTGCACAACATAAGCCGATCGCCATCATGTTTGACACAATTTTTTGGCAAAAACTTCGTTAGGGTGACGCATTGTCGAAGTCAGGAAAAAGAGCCGGAATTGTCCTTGCGCAATGTCCGACAGCGAAATTATAACAATCCTGTTATGTTCCATTATCGCTATTATGACTGTTTTCCTGTTCGTATGCACAGGTATTTTTCGCATCGTATCCGGTTTTCGATTGAGAAGAATAACGAAATTACTTACGGGAATAAAATAAAACATTTATGTATAAAACGGATATTGGAATTAATGCAGGCGGAATTTGGCGTCTGCTTTTGGAGAAAGGTGAGTTGAGTATTCGAGAAATCGGGGAATACACTCATTTTAATGAATCGTTCATCCGCTATTCTCTGGGCTGGCTGGCACGGGAAGATACGGTTTTATGAAAAAGAGGGAATGCTGTATATCAGGCTGGAAGAGGCTGCTCACGAATGGTATTTCTAAGTATAAGAATGTAAGAATAGTACCTGAGTAGTTACAAATTGTAAAAATTTATACCTGCAAAAATTGTAAAATCCATATTAAAAGACAGATATTCGTCTTATGAACGGATATTGAATTTTTTATCGAATACAAGTCTGTATACCGGGTTCCGAAGAGATTATGGCATAAGCCCTAACATAATAAGCAGTGTCTACTGTAAGATTTGTAACAGTTTCTGTTATATTATCCTTTGTTATTCTTTCTGTTTTATTGTGTTTTACTGTGGGCGTCTGCGTTTTTCCCCAGCAAAAGCCACAAAATTACGGCATTATCCGACACACTTACAATAGATTTAAAATATACGCTTGTTTTGTTAATCTTTTCCACAGTTGGCGTTCCAAGAGACACTGTTATTTCCGTATTTTCATTCGTGCACGAGAAAAACAAGGTAGCGGCAAATATGGGTAATAGAAAAAACCTTTTCAATGATTTATTTTCGATAACTGCCAACATGTGTGTATTTTTCTATTTCTTCGGACTTAAGTCCAGCAATTCGACTTTACGAAATTCAACCGGATGACTTTCGGACTGCAATGCTATACGTCCTTCCGCCAGCGGTCCGTCGGGGATATTCGGTTTTGGATTGACGCTGCCTCCTCCGACAGTCAGTTTTGTATATGTCATTATAGTATCACCCTCCATCACATGATGTACGATACTGTCGCCCAAAACAATCATTTCGAGAGTAACCCACCGGTCGCCATGGTATGTCTTTGAAGTGGATTCGTAACAGTGTCCTTTGTATAATTTCCCGTTTATATGCACTTCCGTTCCCGGCGTACAGACATTTCCCGTTTTGCGTTCGTTTATTCCGTTTCCGCCCAGCATCTGGGCTTCAATTGATACCGGGAAATCCTGTTCCAAGGCCACTGTTTCGGGAGCCTGCGCGTGAAGCATCGCTCCGCTGTTCCGGTATGCCCAGCCAGGTCCTCCTTTTGCCTGTTCTCCCGTAAAGCGATATTCTACGCGAAGCTTATAATGCGAATACGAACTGTTTGTGTACAGATGTCCGAATCTGCCCGCAAAATCGTCGCCATAAGCGCTGTATCCGACTTTCAAAATACTGTCTTCCACATAAAAAGTATTTCCAAAATTTTCTCCTGCCGGATAAGCCCTTATTTTTACAGTCCAGCCTTCCAAATCCTTCCCGTTAAACAGCTGTATCCATTCTTCCTTCTGCGAGGCAGGCTGTTTACAGGCGAATAAACTTAAAGCAATCAATGTAATAACAATACATGTATTTTTCATAATATATATAATTTTATAATAATTTTGCGCCAAAGGTACATCAAATAATTGAATTGACAATCAAAAAACATCAATCTTTAAATTATATTGATTTTTATTTGCCATTACCGTAAAAAGCGATCCTTAAAAATAATGCACATCAGAGGAATGTCTCGAATTTTAATGTCGTATCCGGTTTTTGAGCCGAAAATAGCGACTTTAATTCCGCGAAACGGCTGTACTTTTTTCTATCCGTACTGTTTCGCCGGCTTTCGTTTTGAAGGACAGCAATTCTCCGTTCAGCGTTTCTGCCGGCGTTCCGTTTCTTGTCAGCCGGACTGCCGCATTTCCCCAGGGGTTTTTCATGCGGCAGGGCTGTCCCTTTTCGCTAAGTATGCGGACATGTTCCACATCCCCGTTTGCCAGTTTGCTGCTGACGAGGAAGGCTCCCACAGCCCGGAGAGTCGAAAATTCGGCGTCTTTCGACCTGTCCCAGTTGGGATAGAGGCGTATCGTACCGTCGTAGCTTTGCATCAGGCACTCGTTGATTACAAGCGGCAATGCGAAATTTTCGAACCATATACCCATGTGCGACATGAAATCGAATCCGAAACCGTCGTCGTAGCGTCCTCCGCCCTGCATGCACATGTCGGCTGCCGTTTTGTTGGGCATCAGACAGTAGTTTACCTGACGCTTGAATTTTTCCACGTCGAGAACGCCCAGCCGCACGCCAATCATGCTCAGCGTTACGATGTCGTTGCCTCCCTCGTTTCTGTGCGCCCGGTAAGTGTTGAGCAGTTTCCGGCGAATGTCTTCCGGCGCGTCGATACCGTATTCCTCGCCCGGGAAGACGTGCATCAGATTGGCCGGGAGGTTGTACACCATCCTGTCGGTTTCGCCGGGTACGGAGGTATAGATTTCGCCGTATTTCTCCGACTTTACGGTCGAATATTCGGGCATGTTTGCGAGAATCTGCTTTACATCCCTGACGGTAGCCGCTTCCTGTTTGCCGTATTCAAGCGTATTGACGGCTTCGAGGTAGGCTTTGAAAACAAATTTGCTCAGAGTAATGTCGGTCTGCGTATCGTAGTTGTACTTGAATCCGGGCTTGAGGCTGTAGAGTTCGGGCGGCACGGAGGGGAAAATGTGATACCTGTCGTCGTTCCACTGTTTGCCGTGCGCGTCGGGGCGCTTCATGTAATCGACAAGGAACAGCGTCGCCTGTTTGATTGGATAGAACGCCCTGTTTTTCAGGAAATCCGTATCCATCGAATAGATATAGTGCCACCACAGTCCCTGTACTGTCCACGGCGTTTCGAACACTTCCCATCCCCAGTCGGGAACAGGGTAGGGATGGTGCGTCATGTCCACCGGATATGCCGAATGCGGGAAGAATGCGCCGCGCATGTGATAATATTCCTTTGCCCACATCTCGCTTACCGGAAGCAGATGATACACCAGATCGACATACGGCAGGTTCTTGTCCATGCGGTTGCTCGAAAAAGGCAGCCAGAACGGCTGCTGCGTATTGTAGTTCATGTGATAGTCGCCGTGCCATGCCGTACCGATATTGCCTGCGCTCCAGTTGGCGAACAGTCCGGGGCAGTTTGCGCCGTCTTTCACGGCACAGTTGAAAAAGTAGAGATTCCAGTACCAGATCTGTTCGAGAAACTCGTCGGCAAGTTCGATACCGGACCTGTTCCAGTATTCAGCCCAGCTTTCTCCGGTTTTGCGGAATGACTCGCCGTACTGCTCCGGCGCCGGTTCGGGGATGTTTACTCCATCGCGCTTTACATCCGTGGCAAGTCCTTCCGTGAGGCTGATGCATCCGGTAAACGGTTTGCTGCCGGAAACGATGTAGCGCTCCATGGGGCGGAGAGGCATGTCGTTACCCTCTGCCGAAAAGCGTGTTCCGTTTGCCAGTTCGCAGTTTATGCGCACTTCGAGTCGGAAGGCTTTGTCTTTCGGATGTCCCTTTTCACGGTCATATTTGTCGGCTTCCAGATATGGCAGCGTCTGTGTGAATCCCATTGAAACGTCTTCCGTAACAGTATATTTCGGAAACTCTCCCGGCGTTTTCGTATCGGGGATGACGCGCAGACGGTTAAAGCAGGACGGTGCAGTGCGCTGCTGTCCGTCAAGCAGTCGAAACCAGACCCTGTCCGAACTCATGTCGGCAAACGCCTGTAGCGTATTCCGCACGCCTTTGTTCAGCAGATAGATTTCGCACAGTCCACTGGAAATATCAATGCGGTGTCCGAGCAGTTCCACCTGTCCGCGGTCGAATCCGAGCGTAACCGTACCGCACGGGAAGGGACGCGGATACGGCTTTTTATAGTTGGCGCCCATCCTGTTAAAATAATCCCTGAACCATTTATCATCCTGAATGGATTTCAAATCGGGCGGCAAAGCCTTTATCCTTTCAATTATTTCCTGAAACGTGCCGGTCTCTTCCCTGTAGTTTTCGGCTATGCGGATGTCCCACACGTTATTGTGCCCGAAATGGAAAGATACGGCGTCCGGCCGCGTCGTAACAACCACGCCCATTCCTCCATTACCCAGCACCGCTCCTTCAAAGAAATTGACGGCGGGCCTGTTCAGTTCAACAGGGTGCTGCCCTGCTTTTTCGACAGGATTCACTCCTGACTGTGCAGGGAGATTCATCACGCATATCCCCTGCAGTAAAATTGCCAAAATAAGTCTGTTCATTATCGTATTTTCTTAAAATTTAATCCGTAATCTTTATTCTTTAACTGATGTTATGTCTTTATAATTATTCCTGTTGTCGCCATAACTATCAATGATATTCTTCTGATTTCGCTGCTAAAATCCGGATGCAAATATACGTGAAAAAATCATAAGTTAGTACACGATGCATCTCAAAGGGTGTACGACAAAATTCATATTTTAATTTTTATTCGTATTTTTGCCCGCGATTTTATCGGGAGACGATTATCAGTGAATGGGAAAATTATATATAAAAATATACTATTATGAGAGTAACGATTTATTGTTTAATTATTATTGCATTTTTTTGCGGCTGTTCGCATGAGGAACCCGTAAGCGACGATTTGCCGTCGAAAGAAGATCTGGATGCACGATACGGATCGCAGTGGAACGATGAAAAATACCGGGCTACCAGAACTGCTGACGCCGAAGATTATCTTACACGGGAAGAGCAGGAGATTTTCTATTATCTGAATCTTATGCGAATAAATCCTCCACTGTTTGCACAGACATACGTTGCAGGATACAATGGAGATGAAGGCTGGGAGAAAGGCTATGCATGGGCTGAACGCAAGGCTTCGCTTATTGCAGAATTGCAGAAAATGAATCCATTACCACTGCTGTATCCCGATGAGAGACTGTACGGGCTTGCTAGGTGTTTTGCAAGCGAGGGAGGCAAATTGGGCGTCGTTGGACATGATCGCAGTCAAACAGGTTGCGCTACTACCTACAGCGCCGAATGCTGCACCTATGGAGGCGCTGAAAACGGATTGTCAATTATCATGGCATTCCTGATCGACGCCGGAGAAAACAACGGCGCCTTGGAACATCGAAAAATATGTTTCCAAAGCGAATATGTCAAGCTCGGAGCCTCAATACAGCCACATATCACATATAAAATCAATGCAGTACTGAACTTTGGAATAGGAAATTAAGCGACAGATATTGAACTTCATTTATATCCCGTTACAGAGAAAATATTTCGCATTATCTAAAACAGCGGTTAAGACTTATTTTGCGTAATACCTCAAAAATAATCTAAATTTTACTTGCAAAATAAAAAAAATGCCTATCTTTGCGGCCTCTAATCGGGGTGTGGCGCAGTTGGCTAGCGCACTTGCATGGGGTGCAAGGGGTCGTGTGTTCGAGTCACATCACCCCGACTTTTTGAAACATCTTAAACACAGACAGTTTGAGATGTTTTTAGTTCATAAAAAAAGACTGGGAAAATCAAAAAAGTGTTACTTGTCTGCAAAAGTTCGTACATTTGTTGACATATTGCTTAATTATTTGTTGTCATATTGCTTAATGTCTCTTTCTGGGAGAAAATACCTCGCCTTTAGGCGAAGACTTTAGTTTGGAAAAAGCTTTGGAAGAGAGATTGTTTCAAAAGGGTCGATGTCCGTCATTGCGAGGGCGCAGCCCGAAGCAATCCAGTGAATAACAGTTACTGAGGCTCTTTTCAAGATAGCTGACAGTACTTATTGTGATAAATATGTTGCTTTATACGGCGGTACAGCCAGTGGTTACCAAACAAGACCGAATGGAATTTCTTATATGGG
>JAIRZR010000242.1 GCA_031267155.1 Prevotellaceae bacterium
CAGCGCCAGAGATTTTTCATTAAGCCTGCCGCTTTTCTGGATCGCAATTTTTAATCTTTCTTTCATATTTCAAATCTTACATTTTCAAATCTTTACTGCATAATAAAAACCCGTCGATAGATCAGACGGGTTCTTACAATTCTGGACGCAAACCTCCACCTCATCTGAGTGCGATATGATAAAAATGACTATGGTGGCGTCTTTTGTCCATTCCTAATAATAACTTCTAAATTTCGGCGCAAATGTAAACATTTTTTTAATAACTGTTAAAAAAAGCGAGACAGGGCGAAATAATATTTTGAGGCGTTGTGCGAAAAATTTTTAAGGGATAAAAAAAGTATTGGAGGATTCTGAAATGTCATTATCTAATCACATGATTCGTTATATATTTTGTGTATTTTTTGCAGCCAATTTACAGATGTCCGATGATATGTTCCATTCGAAGACCTTCGAATGCTTCCTGCAGGTGTGATTGTTCCATTCGAAGACCTTCGAACGTTTCCCGTACCTTTATTTACTGTATATGTGGGACGCTTATTACGAATATATATCTTAAAATCAAAATATTATATCAATTAAAAATATATGAAATATGAATGAAGTTATTTTACGTATTAATTTAAATGGTTTAAAGAATGAAACCCATGTACAGTTCAATGAAGGAATTGATTCCGTTTTTGTTAAGTACAGTCCGCAAACTCTGGGCATCCAGCCTTTGTATCTACATTACAGAGACGCATTTAACAATGAACTTGATGCTCTTGACTATATTGGCAGGAGCGAACTGACGGCAAAAATCGTCGCACAGGACCGTAAACGCGACAGCATTTATCGCGGATTTGTAGATTCCGTAAAGGGAGCCGGGAATCATTTTGAACCCGCACACCGCGAGGCGGCTAATTTGGTGCTCAACATTTTCAGTCATTACGGAAATATCGCACGTAAAACGCTTGACGATGAAACGGCTGCAATAAATGACCTTGTACGGGAACTGAATCTGCCCGTTCCCGCGCAGGCTGTCTCCCTGCTCGGAGCGAATGTGTGGCTGAACAAACTTGTCGAAGAAAACAATATTTTCACGGAACTGATGAAGGAACGGTACAGCGAAACTGCCGGCAAAACTTCGTTCAGAATGAAAGCCATGCGCGTAGAAACCGACAAGTACTGGCATGCCATGGTCTCTCAAATTGAAAACCAGATTCTCGCGGGAACTGTAATCAATGAAAATTTCATAAGAGAGCTGAACGCTGTTATCGAACGCTTTAAACATATCCTCGCACAGGAAATCGGAGATTCGGGGCTAATGATATTTTCATCCGGCAATATCCCCGATGGACTTGATATCCGGTTATGGATGATTGAGTCGGACGAAGATGTGCGCAGTTTCGCCTTCGAGGCAGACAAAGTGCTTGGCAGCGACGCTTTCAAGGACCTGTATGCCGCTGTGGAAACTGCGCTGGCTGTAACTAATCCCGTGCTGGCGGGTCTCATAGCTGTCGGCTGGGTGGCGGTCTCCCTGCTGCGGCAAAAGCTGCGAGCCAACAAAGACGATCTCGCTGGTTACTGGCAGGCGACGCTCAACCGTGCAGAGCACTATCCACACGGACCGCGGGATAAACAAGACGTGTACGATACGACTGGTACTATTCTGGTGGACTATACACTGTTTGGATTCGAGAAAGAGTTAAAAACTAAAAGTTTCGCTATGCAAAGCAAAAGTCACAGTTCAGACAATTTCAGGATTCAGAATCCTGTTATATTTCGTGTGGGTCGATTTTGTGCATTGTCGATTTTGTGCATTTCGGTAAAACTCCGTAAGGAGTTGAATCAAACGACAAGTTTGAACAGTTTCTTCTCATCAAGCCCGCAGGGAATTGAACTCCTTCGGAGTTCTGACGGAACTTGGACGGTTTACCCCGTGCAAGCGGAGCGTAGCTCGGGGTACAGCATACACTCTCCACAACTCCGTAAGGAGTTGAATCAAACGGCAAGTTTGAACAGTTTCTTCCCATCAAGCTCGCAGGGAATTGAACTCCTTCGGAGTTCTGACAGAACTTGGACGGTTTACCCCGAGCTGCGCTTCGCTTGCACGGGGTTATCAAAATTGGACGCCTACGGCGTCAAAAGACACGAAGCATCTCTACATTTTTATATCACAATTTTAGCCCGCACGCAATATAAGTCCTGCCTCGCAGGCAGTTTTATCTGTGCACAGATTCCGCAGGTCGATGACCTGCGGTTACGAAAATCCGGCTTTTCAAGCCGAGTGTGTCCAAAAAGTCCCTCACATCGTCATTGCGAGCGAATTCTACAAAAAACAGGAAAGTGCCGAGAGAGGCATACAAGTATTTGGATGGCAAGTATGAAGGGAAGTTCGAAAGCGATGATTTTTTCGAAAGTCTTGCTTTTCTCGGATCGGGAGGAATAAACATTAAAGTTAAATTCATGGACGATTTGCAGGTCGAGATGTGTATCAGGAATTTACTTATAGGCTTTTTATCCGGGAAAAAGGAGCCTTGCGGTCCCTGCAATTATTATATCGAAGGAGATAATATCACATTCGACAGTTTCAATGGAAGCGGAACAATCCAAAACCGTGGTGAAAATATTCTCTTTAAATATAAAAACTGTACTGTCAATTTGCAGAAGAAACGATGAGAATCGAAACAGAGTCCTTTTGTCCGAACCCTCGTCCGGCGCAGTCTCTATCCGGATTAGGGCGACCGGGTTAAGCGACCGCAAAGGTCGCCCCTGCGTCGTCGCCATGATTGCCGTCACCAACAATACCGGTAATATCACAACGTCGATGTGTCTGTGTCCAATGTAGGGGCGACCCTTGCGGTCGCCCTATCCGCCGGATTCGAGGATGTTCGTGGATGTATCGCTCAGCACAGTCTTCATCCGGATTAGGGCTGTTATATGCTTCTTGCATTAAAATCCATTCCCCCCTGAATAAACCGAAATACTTTCAATTTTTTCGAGGCCCTGCTTCATTCTTCACTGTTTGAGTGAAGGATTTCATCAAAAAAATATCGGCATCCTCCTGTACATAATGGTACAAAAATCACAGTTCGTATCCTTTTCGGTAAGTTCCCTGTGCAAGTTCATTGGCCTGTTTATTGCCGGAGAATTTTTCGGTTTTCCCGTCGAACAGCAGATGTTTATTTCCGACACGCAGAGCGATGTTGCCCATGTTCACAAGCGTCGCGCTGCGGTGACATTCTTCGATGTCCCCGTTCGGTTTTTTGCGGCTGCGCAGACAGTCGATAAAATTCTTCTGATGCGCATTGTCGGGAAATACGGCTCCGTCTTCGGCAACGATTTTGTCGTCCATGCCTATTACCTGCCAGCCGCCGCCATGACGTCCGAGATACATCAGACCTTCCGTTCCGTAAATCTCCACGCGGGCGGAATAGTTGCGCCAGTTGGGGAAACGTGCCGCGTCGTTGCGGATATCGCCGGGCGCCTTTTGCATGTATTTGAACGATCCGCCTCCGTCGGCAGTGATGAGGTAATCGTCGAACTCATACACGACAGACTGAAATTCCGGCGTTTCTCCCGTACCGCCGAAAACATGATTGCCTCCCCAGGAGTAAACGGATTTCGGATGCGGCGGGTCGCCGAGTACCATCCGCGTAAAGTCGAGCGTATGCGAAGCCTCGTCGTCCAGCAGTCCTCCGCTGTATGCCCAGTAACTTTGCCAGCCGCCCCGTCCGTGTTCGCTGACGATGGATGGGCTGAACGGGCGGTAAGGAGCCGGCCCCAGCCATTTGTCCCAGTCGAGCCACGATGGAACGGGCGCTTCGGGCGCTTCGGTAAACCTGCCGCCGCCAAGCATGAAATACGTCTTGACGGTTACGATTTTCCCGAGTTTGCCGCTTTTGATGTATTCCCGTGCCGAAAATCCCTGGGATGCGCTACGGTTCTGAAGCCCGGCCTGTACAATACGATTGTATTTGGCGGCGGTTTCGACCAGCATTCGGCTCTCGAAGATGTTTACGGAAAGATTTTTCTCCACATACACATCCTTTCCCGCCCGGCATGCATGGATGGCAGCCGGCATGTGCCAGTGTTCGGGAGTGGCTATCCATACGGCGTCCACATCCTTGTCGTCGAAAATGCTGCGCATGTCTTCCGTGGTTCCGGGACGGTAGCCGAACGTCTTTTCGACCTGCTCGCGCGCCTTCGCCAGTTTGGTTCTGTTGACGTCGCAAACCGTTTTAATCACTACGTTTTCATTAGTTTTGCAACAGTTGATAATGCAGCCCAGTCCGCGACCGCCACAACCGATCAGGGCAAGCGTAATCTTGTCGTTTGCGCCTGCAACAGACTTCCCGTACAAAGCCTGACCTGCCAGCGCCATCCCTGCAATGCCTGCCGCGCCGGCTTTAAAAAATTCTCTTCTACTATACATTATATATAAATTATTAATTGTTAATTGTTTGAAATATCTCCATTTCCCGGGCATCATAAGGCGTCCCGTCCTGGCGAATCAAATCGTGCTGCCAAATCTCGGGCGTCGGCGTTCCCTCGCGGCTGCCCCAGTGGAAATACGTTTGCGTCCTTCCGGCAACAAGTCCCCAGTTGTAACAGCCAATGCTGTTCGACATGAACAGCGGCAAAATGATCTGCACCGTATTGCCTCCCTGACGGTGCAGCCATTCGGTGCAGACCGCCGGTCTCCCGGTAGAGTGCGCCCACCGGATTTTATCTTCCACATCTTCCTTTTTTCCGTAGGCATGAAACGAAACGATATCGGAACTGTTGCGCATCAGTTTACTCAGGTCGCTTTCCCAGTTGTTGAATGCGCCGACGGTCAGGGGTTGAGCCGGTTTGATTTCCCTTGCCCAGGCGAAAATATTCTCCAGCAGGTCTGCTTTCAGTCCGCTTCTGCTGTTGCCCGGCTCGTTGTACAGATCCCAGATGATAATCCGTTTGTCTTTCCTGAAAGTTTTGATCATATCCTGTTCGTAGTCTTTCAATTTTTGCCACTGCGATTCGTCCTGTACCATTGCCGCCGGCGGACTTGAGACCCAGCCGCTGTTGTG
>JAIRZR010000285.1 GCA_031267155.1 Prevotellaceae bacterium
TTCGGCGATTCGGGATTAGTCATTTACACCAGCGAACAGATTCCCGACATGCTGAACATGCAACTGTGGGTGATCGAATCGGACGCTGACGTGCGGCAGTTCGCTCTCGACGCCGACAAAGTGATCGACAGCGATGCCTTCAAAGGATTGCTGATAGCGGTCGAAACGGCGCTGACGGTTACGAATCCCATCCTGTCCGGTGTTATCGGCATCGGCACCGTAGTTGCCAACCTGCTGCGGCAGAAACTGCGTGCCAATAAAGACGATCTTGTGGGATACTGGCAGACGACCCTCAACCGTGCCGAACATTACCCGCACGGCGCTCGCGACCGTCAGGACACAGCCGATACGACAGGAAACATACAGGTGGACTATACACTGTTCGGTTTCGAAAATGTGGCAGACTGATAAAAGATTCATATCAGAAAAATAAAACAAATATGCGTACCTGTTCATTTTTATTGATCATTTGCCTGTTTTCCTGTTCAAAACCGTATTCAAATGAATTGGAAGCTGTTCTTAAGCAGGCCGGGAAGAACCGCAGGGAATTGGAAAAAGTGCTGAAACATTACAGCCGGGAAGCTGCCGACAGCCTGAAACTGCGTGCGGCAGAGTTTCTGATTGTGAACATGCCGGGCAAGTATTCGGAATATTATGATGCCCCATGGAATGATGTGGCAACCGTGTGCTTGCGGTGGACAAGTTCATCGGACAAGCAGCGGGTGTTGGATACGTACAAAATAGGCGAGCCGGTAGTGCAGGAAGATATAAACTGTATTACGTCCGAATACCTGATCAATAATATTGAACTGGCTTTCAAGATGTGGCAGGAGCGTCCGTGGGGAAAACATATCCCCTTCGACGCTTTCTGTGAGGAAATTCTACCCTACCGGATAGGTGTTGAGCCATTGGAGAATTGGAGGGGAAAAGCCCTTGCCAGCTTTGCAGACCTGGATTCGGTATTGAATAAGCCCGCAACTACATCGGTAGAGGCATGCAGCATCGTCAACAGTTTGCTGCCAAGATTCAAGATAGACAATGATTTTCCACCGATGAATTTCTCGCAGTCGATGGCCTCTGCAAAGGGAACATGTGCTGACATGGCAACGTTAGCCATTTTCAGCATGAGGGCGTTAGGCATACCTGTTTCATACGATTTTACGCCACGATGGATAAACATATCAACCGGACATTCCTGGAATGCCGTACGCGACAACATGGGGGATCATATTTCCTTTATGGGAGCAGATACAAATCCGTATGAACCACATCAGGGCGTCTCATATCGTATCTGTCTGAAAGGGAAAGTTTACCGTAAAACATTTGCGATACAACAAAATATCCAAACGGAAGACATAAACATCCCGCCTTTATTGGAGGATCATAAACACATAAAGGATGTTTCGGCGGAATATGTCGGATGCACAGACACAGTTTCTGTTCGCCTCCGGTATCCTCCCGTGACGCCAACAGGGTATGTGTACCTTGCATTTGATCAAAACTATCAACTCTATCCTGTCGCATGGGCTAAGGACAGTGAAGACACATGTCGTTTTCCGTCCGTAGGGAGGGATGCCATTTATTGCCCGGTGTATTATGCTGACAATCGGCAAACGCCGGCAGGAGATCCTTTTTGGCTGGATCATGATGGGAATATGACGATCCCCCCCCTCCGGACAGTCCGGATACATTATTGACTCTTCGCAAAATTGATCCGAATGACGCTCTATTCATGAGTTTACAACGTATGTATCACGGCACATTCGAAGGAGCGAATCAAGCGGACTTTTCCGATGCAAAGGTTTTACATATTATCAATCATCTTCCTGATATATTTTATAACAACGTTACATTGCGAACACCGGTCAATTATCGTTATGTCCGTTACAAATCACCGAAAGAAGGATTCTGCAATGTTTCCGAGATAGCATTTTACGGTTCGGAAGGAGAAAAATTGTCAGGAACACCTGTCGGTACGCCGGGAGCATGGAATAATTCAAACAGTACCTGCGACAAGGCATTTGATGGTGACGTGACTACTTTTTATGATGCAGTTGAAAGTAGCGGTGCATGGACGGGACTTGATTTTCAAGAACGGAAACAGATTCGTAAAATCCGCTACCTGCCACGTACCGAAGGACATCATATATACGAGGGACATCATTATGAATTGTTTTATTTGGCAAAAGACGGATGGACGTCGTTAGGTGAACAAACAGCGACAGATAGCGCTTCGTTACAATATCATGCGCCATCGCAGGCGTTGCTGCATTTAGATAATCTTACACTTCGAAAGAAGGGTAAAATATTCTTTGTTACACCCGACCATGAGATTCATTGGCGCTGATGTTCGATTAATAATCCAATTAATAGAAAGATAGACATGATAAAGAGAGAAGAAACAATGAAAGTCATCAGAAACAGATTAATCGCTGGAATACTGTTTGGTATTCTGTGTGGTGTCACTTTGTTCGTTACTTCCCGTCATTTTGTAAATCAGGAAATAACACCCAAATGGTTTGGGCTGATAGCAGGTGTTGGTATAGCAGGTGTAATATCGGAGATATTTCACCGTAACCTGTATATCCCTCTGAAATCAGTATTGATACTGATGCTTTTATGCTGTTCTCTGATTGTTTTAAGAGATTATCTTGTTTCCGGGTTCAATTATCAGCTGATGACGCGGGCCATTTGCCTGTTACTGTTGTTTTTCCTTTTGCAGCAGATGATTGTTGTTTTTCCTGTTAAATATTTCCTGGGGATTACGGTGATATTAACGGCAATCCTTGCCTGTTATGGTGTATTGAATTACTCCGGTTTGTTACTGTCTGCCAAACATGTCCGGTTAACGGGTAGTTTTGACAATCCGGCTGGTTTTACTGCCGCTTTGGCTTGTGTATTGCCCTTTACCTTTTATTTTTTCCGTAATACTTCCCGTGCCGTCAAATCTATTGCTATCCTTATTGCCGTCCTGCTGTTTTCAGTGATTGTGCTTTCTCAAGCGCGGGCGGCCATATTTGCCGGATTCGCTGTGATTTTATGTTATTTGTTGTGTAGCCAATATTCGGGAATCAAAATGAAGAATGGGGTAAAGATATTGCTTGTCTGCATCATAGCCGGAAGCATGACAGGCCTGTATTTTCTGAAAAAGGATTCTGCCGACGGACGGATTCCGATATGGAGCAGTACCTGGGATATGATCCGTAACAAACCTTTAACCGGTCATGGATACGGGACATTCAACGCAAAGTATATGCTGTATCAGGTGGAATATTTTGAGACACATCCCGAGAGTAAATATGCAGACCTGGCCGACAATGTGTTGCATCCGTTCAACGAATACCTGTTGGTGTGGGCAGAGCATGGTATTATCGGAATGGTTTGTATTACATTACTGTGCTACCTGCTTATCCGCTGTTATTTTCGCGCCCCGTCATATATCAAGTTTATTGCCTTGTTAAGTATGTTATCGTTGGCTGTACTATCCTGCTTTTCATATCCGTTCAAATATCCGTTCACATGGCTGATAGCATTTCTTAATATAGCCCTGATCTGTCCGCCCGGCAAAGTATCATCCCACAGGACAGTCAATGCGACAAGAACGGGACTGGTTTTGATTGCAATCGCGCTTTTGATTGCAGTCGTTCCATTGATGAAAGCGGAAATCCGGTGGAACACAGTAGCAAAACAGTCATTAGTGGGGAAAACACGGGAAGTATTGCCCGAATACGATAAACGGTATAAGTATCTCGGAAAAAACGGTTTGTTCCTGTACAACCATGCCGCAGAGTTGCACGAGATAAAGGAATATGAAAAAAGCCTTTTAGTATTTGAACGATGCGCTCAATACTATAATGATATGGATGTCCAGATGCTGCTTGCCGACAATTATAAGGGATCAGGCAGGTACGACGAAGTGGAAAAGCATTTTAAACTTGCCGCATCCATGTGTCCGGGACGATTCATGCCGTTATACCAGCTAACAGAACTTTACACAGCTACGGAACGTACGGATGAAGCACGAACTTTGGCACAACAAATAATAGATAAAAAAGTCAAAATTCCTTCTACTACTATCCATGCGATTAAACAGAAAATGCAGGAACTGATAGACAGGGAAGAAGGAATAAATGTTCCGGCGGCGGAAAACCGGACGGATGTCAAACCCATTAACAAAATACAACCCAGGTAAGGCCATCTTTTGGAGAATGAAACTCCAAAAGAACTCTTGCCTCCGTGAGGTCAGTGTGGCGCAATATTCACCTCTGTTCCGGCAAGCCACATGTCATCCAAAAGGTTAGTTAGTTAATTAGTGTCTGTCCATAAAGTCTAAATAATTTTCAATCAGATATATAGATGCGAAAAAAAATAATTATCTTTGTGGCCATGAAAATGAAAATATTTGAAGAGTTACGTATAAAATTTGAGCATGCGGACTGGTCGCGAAATCCGGAATTGGGATTGTTGGATACGATCCTTGAAGCTCATCCCGAGTTATTAAAA
>JAIRZR010000424.1 GCA_031267155.1 Prevotellaceae bacterium
ATTACACAAAAAAAATGTTTCATCTTAACTTTACTGCTATATTAACTGCGAATTTCACTGCAAAATACATGCCATTCATACAAATTTCACTGTTTTTTCTATAAAAATCATTTTAGACACAAAAAGAAATCGGGAAAGCATCTGTGCAAGGTACTTTCCCGATTCGGCAATTGAACCGGTAAGTGTTACTTCCTTTTCAATTCCGCTGCTTTTTTATTTTTTCTATCTTTCATTTCAATAAGATCGTATGCTATCGGAATTGCAATAAATACCGTCGAATATGCTCCGACTGCAACGCCTATTATCAGGGCGAAGGAAAATCCGCGAATTACCTCGCCTCCAAAGATAAATATCGAAAACAGTACCACCAGCACCGTGCCGGAAGTATTGATTGTCCGGACAATGGTCGAATTTATCGAACTGTTTATATTGTCCCACCAGCTATGTTTGGGGTACAGGGCTTTATTCTCGCGGATACGGTCGAATATGACCACCGTATCGTTGATGGAATATCCGATTACGGTAAGTATTGCCGCAATAAACGACTGATCTACATCCATTGTCCACGGAAACACTCCCGCCCCGATACTGAACAGCGCAACTGTGATTGCGGTGTCGTGTGCAAGAGCGACCACTCCGCCCAGACCAAACTGCCAGCGCGAAAATCTTATTGCAATATAGATGAATATTGCAATAAGTGCAATAATGACAGCTATTATGGCATTGACTTTCATGTCTGTGGCTATGGTAGGTCCTACCGTTTCGGAACTGATAATACCGTTAGGATTTGTATCGGTGGACGCAAATTCGGAATATGTCAGCGATGCAGCGTAAAAAGGATTTAATGCTTCATGCAGTTTACCGATAATTTCCTGATCTACCTCTTCGGAATTGTCGTCAATCTTGTATTTTGTTGTTATTTTCAACTGATTGTTCGGTCCGTACTGTTTAATTTCGGCAGAAGCGTCAAATTCGGCTATCGAAGTCCTGATATCGTTGATGGAAACTGCCTGATCGAATTTCACGACATAGGTACGTCCTCCCGAAAAATCAATACCGTAACTCATTCCCTTGGTGAAAATAAAACCAAGTCCTATAATTATACATACAGAGGAGATGATATATGTTTTTTTCCTGAGTCCAAGGAAGTTCACTTTGGTATTTTCGAGGAAGTCGACAGTTAACCTGGTTCCCAGCGAAACTTCTTTCCCCTTGTCAAGCATCCATTCGAATACCATACGCGAAATGAAGATGGAAGTGGCGAGCGAGGTAATGATACCTACAACCAGAGTAACCGCAAAACCCTGTACCGGACCTGTTCCCAAAACAAGCAGGATGAGACCCGTGATCAAGGTTGTCAGCTGTCCGTCAATGATTGCCGACATGGCGTTTTTGTATCCTTCCTTGAGCGCTATCCGCATGCTGTTTCCAGCCTTCACTTCTTCTTTAATACGTTCGTATATAATAATATTCGCATCGACCGCCATACCCAGGGTCAGGACAATGCCGGCTATACCGGGGAGCGTGAGCACCGCCCCGAAGGAAGCCATCGCGCCAAAAAGCAGCAGCACATTCGCTATCAGTGCGATATTCGCAGTTGTACCCGCCTGTCCGTAGTAGAACCACATGTATAAGAGTATGAGTATAAATGCCAGTATGAACGAAATTAGTCCGGCATTGATTGACTGCTGACCTAAAGAGGGACCTACAACCGCTTCCTGAACTATTTTTGCCGGAGCGGGCATTTTTCCCGATTTCAGGACGTTTGCAAGGTCGCTCGCTTCATTCGATGAAAAACCTCCTGTGATTTCCGACGAGCCGCCCCTGATTTCCGTTTGCACTGTAGGATGGGAATATACGTATCCGTCGAGAACGATGGCAATACTTTTCTGCAGGTTGTCTGCTGTCAGTCTTGCCCATATATTTGCGCCTTCGGCATTCATGTTCATCGAAACGCTGAATCCCCCGGTGTTCGAGGATGCAACCCTCGCGTCGGAGATAACCGAACCGTCCAATGGAGGCGTTCCGTCGCGGTTTGATTTTATAGCAATCAGCGCATAAGTCGTTTCGCCCTTGTCTATGGCTTTTATAGTCCACATCGGCTTAAACTCGAAGGGGAAAAGATTTTTCACCTGATCAAGTTCAAACCATGCATCAATTTTCTTAATATTCTCGGTGGTCGCATATCCGATAATCGGACCGCCCATTGGCTGTCCCTGCTGGCTCATTGAGGGCGTTAATACGCTGAAAAGCGGGAAATTGTCGATCGACAGGGAATCGGCATTCAGATTCAGGTTCAGTGAATCCGCGATAGCTGCCAAAGCGAGAGAATCGTCGCTTATCAGTCCCAGAGAATCAGGAACCGGCGCGCTTGCTTTTGGCGTCTCGGGTTCGACTTGCAGCGTATCTGCCGAGCGTAAAGCGCTTTTCTCCGCATCCAGAATGTCTTTTATCACAGTATTTGCCTGATACAGCATACCGATTATTTCCGAGTTCTCGTATGTTTCCCAAAATTCGAGATTGGCTGTACCCTGCAGGAGTTTACGCACCCGTTCAGGCTCCTTGACTCCGGGAAGTTCGACCAGTATCCTGCCCGAATTGCCTATTTTCTGGATATTTGGTGAAGCAACGCCAAAACGGTCGATACGGCTGCGCAACACGTTGAAAGAATTGGCTATCGCGCTTTCGGATTCTGTACGTAAGACAGAAATCACATCGCTGTTTGACGATTCCGGTTTAACTCTGTCGCGGAGGTCATAAGTCCCGAATACACGCGACATGCGCGCTCCCGGCTCTGCTTCGTCCCACGATTCGGAGAAAAGCGAGAGGAAATCGGCAGTTGAAGATTTTTGTTTTATCTGCGCCTGCTCCAATGCCTTGACAAAAGTCGGGTCGGCGCTCTGGTTCGACAGGGCTTTGAGAACGTCGGGGATGGATATTTCCATCGTTACGTTCATGCCTCCCTTGAGATCCAGTCCGAGGCTCAACTCCTTGTCTTTACATTCCTTGTAGGTGTATCCGATCCATACTTTCTCATTTCTTTTAGCCTGCAGAATCTCCGCTTCTTTTGCCTCGTCAACAATTCCGTTGCTGTCGGTAGCTTCTATTCTTGCCTTTTTTTCAATGTGTCTGGTTACGAAAGTAAACGAAAGCATCCAAATGCTTGCCAGAAAACAAAGTACTGCTACAAATTTTATAAACCCTTTAGCTTGCATGGTTTCTAGTTTGAATATTAATTTATTACAATATTTTTATTTTAATTATCTAAATACATTTTTTCAAGCTAATTTCATCATTTAAACTGAAAAAACGAAGTGCAAAATTAGTCTTTTTTTCGATATTATATACATAAGCAGGCAAATAATCAGGTTTTTTATTTGATATGCCATGTAAATACATTCATTTTAAAAGAATTATGAAATCATATTTTTTTTCGTCAATGCCTTGAAATTCCTTGCAGGAATAGATTTGCAGGTCTAATTGGGGGAAAAAATCGCAGTTCGAATTTGGAACGCCGGGGTTTATAACCCCGTAAAGAGTTTAAGATGGGTAAGCCCGAATAGCATAATTGAAAAAAATGATTACTTTTGCCCACGAATTTTGCAAATTAATATGAATTGAAATAAATGCGTTAAGATTCGTGGACTTTTTTATTAAAAGATAAAGATATGGCAAGACAAAGTCTGGATGCAAATTTTGCTGTCACTACATTCGTGAAAGAATTGAAAAATAATGATAACAATAATAATACGATGAAAAGATTTTTTACATTGACGCTGTTCTGCGCCGCACTGTATGGCTGCGGGAAGGAACAGCCTTTCAAGATGATTGCGCCGGTCGATTTTTCGCATGTGAAGATCACCGACAGTTTCTGGGCGCCGCGACTGAAAAGCCATGCCTCCACAACGCTTGCCGTATGCATCGACCAGATTGAAAACCAGACCGGACGAATCCGGAATTTCGAGAATGCCGCAAAGGGCGAGGGTAAACATTCGGGAATATTTTTCGACGATTCGGACGTGTACAAGGCGCTCGAGGGCATCGCCTACACCCTGCAGAACCATCCCGACGCCGAACTGGAAAAGAAAGCCGACGAATGGATTGACAGGTTTGCAGCCGCACAGCAGCCCGACGGATACATCAACACTTTTTACACGCTGACCGGACTGGACAAACGCTGGACAAATATGGACATGCACGAAATGTACTGTGCCGGGCACATGTTCGAGGGCGCCGTCGCCTATTTTCAGGCTACCGGAAAACGCAAAATGCTCGACGTTTCCATCAAAATGGCCGAGCATATCATGTCTGTCTTCGGACCCGGCAAACGGCACTGGGTAACGGGACATGAAGAAATCGAACTCGCGCTGGTGAAACTCTATGACGCAACAGGCGAGGAAAAATACCTCGATTTTGCCAACTGGCTGATCGAAGAACGCGGCCACGCTCACGGTCAGAAAGGCTGGAACAGGGGATATCACCAGGACGACAAACCGGTGCGCGAAATGACGGATATAGCCGGCCATGCCGTCCGGGCGATGTATCTTTACTGCGGAATGGCGGACGTCGCCGCGCTGAAAAAAGATACCGGATACATCAGCGCCATGCGCCGCCTCTGGGATGACGTGGTGTTCCGTAACATGTACATTACCGGCGGCATCGGCTCGTCGCGCCACAACGAAGGCTTTACCGAGGACTACGACCTGCCCAACAGCGAAGCTTACTGCGAAACCTGCGCTTCGGTCGGAATGGTTTTCTGGAACTGGCGCATGAACCAGTTTACGGGCGAGGCAAAGTATATCGACGTGCTGGAACGGTCGATGTACAATGGCGCGCTGGCAGGCATTTCGCTGAAGGGCGACCTGTTTTTCTATGTCAATCCCCTGGCATCCGGAGGCCGGCACCACCGTCAGGCATGGTACGGATGCGCCTGCTGCCCAAGCCAGATTTCCCGTTTTATACCTTCCACAGGCAATTATATCTATGGCGTTTCGTCCGATGCCGTCTGGGTAAACCTCTACATCGGCAATACGGCGGAGTTTAAGCTCGGTAAGAAAAACGTCAAACTGCGTCAGGAAACCGGCTATCCCTGGGATGGCGCCGTAACGCTGACCGTCGAATCCGCTTTTTCCAGCGACATCCGTATGCGTATTCCCGACTGGTGCAAATCGTACACCCTTGCCCTCAACGGCGAAACGCTCGCGTCGCCGCCTGTCGAAAAGGGCTATGCCGTCCTGAAGCGTAAATGGAAAGCCGGCGACCGGATTACGCTTGCACTCGACATGCCGGTGGAAGTGGTTTCCGCCGACCCGCACGTCAGGGAAAACATCGGCAAACGCGCCATTCAGCGAGGTCCGCTCGTGTACTGCGTCGAGGAAGCCGACAACAAAGAGGGTTTCGAGCAGATCGCCCTGCTGCCGGACACGAAATATCAGGCGGCATTTCAGGATTCGCTGCTCAATGGCATTACAGGCGTTACGGCGACAAACGGAGACCGGACGTTTACCCTGATCCCGTATTACGCATGGGACAACCGCGAAGCCGGGAAGATGAAAGTATGGATTGATTATCTTGAAAAATAGGATTATTTATGAAAACAAAGTACTTTATTTTAGTATGCAGCATGGCGTTTTCGATATGTCATGCAAATGCTCAGCAGACAAAAGAACCGGCACAGCAGCCCATCGACTCTGCAGAGATGGCGCAGTGGAGCGCGCCTTATCGCGGCTGGACGTATTATCCCGAGCCGGTGATTCCTTCGGATTACAGAATCCCCGGAGCGGAAGATTTCCACAGCTACGATGTGCCATGCGTATATCAGTTACCGGATAAATCCGATGTGTGGTACATGAGTTTCATCGGATTCAACGGCAGGGGATACAATTCTTTCGTGGTCGAAAGCCGCGACCTTGTTCACTGGACAAATCCGAAACTTGCCATGGGATTCGGAAAGGAAGGCGAATTTGATTATGGCGGCTGCGTTATTGGCGCCTATCTCTACGACAGCTGGGACGTCAAAGCGCCCCGCACAATACGTAAGCACGAGGGCAGGTACTGGACGCTCTACGGCTGTTATCCGAGACAGAACGGGTACGAGCTGCGTCCGGGATACGAAGGACTTGCAGCGAGTTCCGACGGCCTGCACTGGATGCGCGCTTTCGACGAGCCTGCGCTTTCGGTATATCAGAAAGGCTGTAAGGAATGGGAAAAGGACTGCATCTATCAACCCTGGATAGTCGAACACGGGGGAACATACTACAATTTCTACAATGCAGCGCATGAATCTGTGGAACAGATGGGACTTGCGCTGTCCAACGATCTGAAACACTGGGTACGCTATCCGTTCAATCCGGTACTGCGCAACCGTCCGGGCGGCTACGACGAACAGTTCTGCTCCGACGGGAAGGTGTTCCGCGACGGCGACCACTGGACGATGTTCTACTTCGGCGTCGGACAGGGCGGGGCAAGCATCATGGCAGCCTTCTCACGCGACCTGCTGCACTGGACGGCAGACCCGGAGCCGCTGTATAAATTCGGAGGTCATCCCACAGGGCTTGATAAACAGTATGCTCATAAGATTTCCCTTGTTTTCAATCCGAAAAACGAAACTTATTACATGTATTACTGCGCCGTCGGAAACAGGGGCAGAACAATAGGACTGCTGACAAGTAAACCGCTTACAATGACGATGTGAGAGACTTTTTGGACGCTCTCTACACAATAATGCACAATTGGGGATGCGCAAGCCCTTAGGCGGCTTTAGCCGACAGTAAACTCTTCGCCTTCAGGCGAAGGCAGTTTAGTCCATCCGCCCGACTTGGCGCTAATATTTAGATGTAAATACCTGTGTTGTGAATACATTAAAGATAGTTGACTGAAGAAATTCGCTTATTGCGTCGTCATGATCCTTATTTTCTTCCATTGGAATGATTTCACGTCTTACGGGAGCGCCTTTACTTTTCATTTTGCTGTACGCATTGTTGGTATTGCTGACATATACCCACGAATCCGCCTCGCTGTGAAACAGAATCAAACTGTCCGAAGGGACAAAGTTTATAAGAGTATTCGCCTTTATGATTTCGCTGAATTTTGTATCTTCGCCGTTCAGTATTGCATCAATAAATTCCGGTCGAAACAGATTTTGGGGATTCAGATTAATCGGATATTTTGCAAGATACCCGAGCGCATAATTGCTGTTTACAAGGATTTCGTTATCCGCTTCGGAAAATATCTGGCCATAATCCTTTACGTAAGCTGAATAGCTTATATATGTGGATAATACCCACAAATATGAAGAAATGCTGTTGGAAGACAGTTCCCTGTCCTGCAGCAGTACCTCTTTCACAAAATTTTCGACGTCGTAAGGCCCTGCTCCGGCATAGGTCTTGACAACATTGATGTCATAATTCGATTCCTGAATCTTTTTATGCAGAGCCACAGAAGTGTAACCGCCTTCGGAATAACCTAAAATGACCACATTCCTGTTTGCCGGCGTCGCATGCGGCGTTATATTCGTATAATCGATGTAGGCTCTGATAATATCCAGTGAAGTCTGGCCCAAAGATTCGGCATGAATATACGGATGCATTGTCGATGAACTTATTCCGTAACCTATATAATCGGGAATCAGTATCGCGCAGTTGAATATGGATGAAAAAATGTAACACATGCCGATATCCATAGAATAGTTTGAAGTGTTGCAAAACGAAGGCGCCCCGTCTTTATGCATTGTCCCGTGATTATACACAACTACAGGCGTTTGAGCGGGGATATTCGCAGGAATGACAAACAGTCCCGACACTTTTATCCCGTCGCCGTTCAGCACGGTATTATATTCGACGCTGTAAAGGCTGATATCCGTCTGTACAAGCGGTCTGAAACCTGCATAATCCGTCATCATGGACTTCACCTGCTCGATATTCATCGTACCGACAAGTTTTGTATTTGTTAAAACCTCCGCGATTTCAAACTCGCTGTTTTCCTTTTTACAGGCTGCAAATGCAAGTAAAACAGATACAGTCAACAGATATTTTTTCATATTATACAGTTAAAAATATTGTACAAATGTATATATTATTTTAACAATTCAAAAAAACAGATGTACTGTTGAAAAGTCAGGCTCTAATCACATATCTACTACGCTGCCGTATCCGTCTGTTTTTTTTGCAAAAGTACGCGTTTTATCGGTGTGTTCAAATAAAATCCGGTTTATGTAAGAAATAAATAGAAACATATAATAAAAGTGTCATGGCGAAAAGCGAGGCATAAAACTTGGTGAAAAGCGAGGTATTAAAATCGGCAGAAACGAAGGCAGAGATGAAGGCATAGAATTTGCATTCGCTCAAGTCGTACTCAATGCAGCCGACGCAGGCATGCCGGTAGAAAATATTTAAGAACAATAAAAA